>JAVZHQ010000002.1:0-138688 GCA_038998335.1 Candidatus Aenigmatarchaeota archaeon
AAAATCCGAAGTTGTTGTAAGTAGAATTGTCAAATACTCCTGAAGAGTTGTACCAGTCGAAGCTCCAGTAACCTACTAATGAATAGTTCCAGTCTATGAAGGCAGAAGTGTTTGAAGCATCGGTTATAGTTGTATTTAAATAAACCCAGTTGTTTGAAGTTATTGAATTGTTAGGAGGAGTTGGTAATTCCCAAATTATCGTTGGTGAAGTTATGTCTCCTTTATTGCTCAACGGGAGATAGTCTGTGTTGTTTCCAGTCTGTCCGGGGTCTATTATATAAGGAGAATCACAGAATCCGTCTTTATTATCATCATCACAGGTGTCTGAATAGCCGTTATTAGTAAAATTTGTCCAGTAGTTGCCTCCTATTTCATTTCCAGCAGAGTAGATTCTTTGTCCTGATTGCTTAGTAGTATTCCAGTAGTTGGAATAAATTGTTCCTTCAAAGTAGAAGTTGTTGGTGTTATTGAATAGGTTGTTGTAGATTTTGTTAGGAATACTTCCAGAGTATCCCACACGAATGCCCCGGCTATTATCTTGAATTATTGAACTAGTTATAGTATTGCCGTTAGAAAAATAAAACCTTATTCCATCGTTGTTGGAAACTAAAGTTACATTTGTTATGTTATTGTTATCAGAAGAACGAATCATGATGCCAGTTCCAAAATTTTTTATATAAATATTTGTTATATTCGAATAATCGGTTCTCATTAGAACAATCCCGTTATTTTTTGTGCCACTCCTAACCATAGTTATATTCCTAATTATCGAATAGTCTGCGTTGCAGAGAAATATTTCAGAAACATTGTTATACCAGTTCTCTATCACTACTGTAGAATTGTAGTAAACTATAGGTTTATCATCAGTCCCGTTCAAATTTGTTACTATATGATTGCATCTTGAATCAATATTTTCCGCTAAAACATAAAAGTCATACAACCAACCTCCATGCGTATCGAATGCTTTTGAGTCAGTTAAAATATTGTTTACAGAATTCCAAAAATGTATACCAAAGCTGGAACAAGAGGAAACTGAGACATTAGTTATCTTAGTATTACTGGCGTATATGATCTCTATTCCAACAGAAAAATCGGTAATAATGCAGTTCTTGATTTCATTATTAATTGCTGCGCTATCATTCAGAAGCACTCCATAATCAAGATGATTTCCGTCTATAGCGAAACCTTGACAGTCTAGAGTTGAGTTTTGAATAACCCAAGAAGAGGAATTTCCAAACTGTATCGCTGTTCCTGCCAAATCGCTAGAAGAAGTGTTCAAGCAGTAATAAGTGTTGTTCTGGGTGATGTTATAAGGTAAAGAGTTTATATAAACTTCACAAGGAGTTTCTTGAACTTTTATTTCTCTTTCTCCTGATAGGTAAATAGTAAAGCTCAATGAGCCAGAGGAGTCTGTTTTTAAAGTGTAAGTTAATACTGAGTTGTTGTAGATTAAATAGTATTTGTTTGGGTTTAGTCCAGAAATGTTGTAGAAAGCTGTTATTGCTGATGAAGAAGAATCGTTCCATATCATTAAGGATTTTTCCCAGGAAATAAGCTTTCTTGTTAGAGTTGAAGAAGAAGAAACAGAAGTTTTTAGCCAGAGTTCTATATCTGTTCTATTATTATAATTGAACCAATTTGATGACGGTGCTTCAAAGTAAATTTTTCTTGGAGCAGTGAAGTTTGTGTTAGTAAAGTTGTTGGTGGAACCTGACAAAGCTAGGTAATAATCGTACTCGGTGTTTGACGCTATTGAAGTGTCTGTTATGCCAATAGAGCTAGATGTTATTAATTCGACACCGTAATAATTAGAATTAAAGGTTGAGTTGATGATTTGATTGTTAGAACTATCTTCAAGATAAACGCCATGAAAATTAAAAGAAGAGTTTATTCTACTGAAGTTCGAATAATCTGTAAGAATAACTAACATACCGTTATTTTGCTTTGATGGAGAAGCATCAATTGTTATGTTTGTTATATTCGAGTAATCTGCGTTACAAAGAATTAATTCTGAAAGAACTTCATTGCTAAACGTTACTGAAGAGTTAAAGTATTTTATTGGTTTGTTACCTGAACCTAATACATTTTCTAGTTCGTTATTACACTCGTTAAGAAAGTATGCATAAAGGTTAAAATCGTATAATTCGTTTTCAGACATAGTAGAATTGATGATTTGATTGTTAGAGGCAGAATCGAGCCAAAACCCTGTGTCCAAGTTATTGTTGAAAGTGGAATTTATAATTCTGTTAGAAGAGCTAGAAATAAGGAACATTCCGTAATAATTAAAGTTAAAAGTTGAGTTGATGATTTGATTGTTAGAACCAGCTTCAAGATAAATACCCTCGCCACCATTAAAATTGACGATTGAGTTGATGATGTAATTGTTAGAACTGTAATCATGATAGATACCTTCAGAATTGTTGTTGAAAACAGAATTGATAATGTAGTTGTTGGAGCTTTTGTAGAGATAAAAACCAGCAAATACATTGAACGAAAAATTAGAATTTATTATTGAGTTATTATTTGCGTATTCTAAGTGGATACCATCATCCCAACCGGTAACTATGCAATTTTTTATTGTTATGTTTGTGTTTTGGGAAGAGCTTCTTGAAATGTAGATTCCGTAAGTATCAGAAGTGCTTGTTCCGTCTATCGTATAGCCTTGACAGTCTAAGGTAATGTTGTTAGCTGAGATGTTAATGCAAGCTATAGAAGAAGAGTCTAGGATGCTTTGGTTTAGACAATAATAGGTATTAGGTTGGTTTAGGTCTGAGCAGGAAGAAATGTATTGCTGGCAAGGAGAAGACGAAGTTGTAGTATAGCTGAATACTTCGGTTTCGTTCCAGTTGTTGGAAGTATCGTTAGCGTATACTTTCCATTTTATTAAGCAACCTACAGTTTCGTTTATAACTACAGTAAAGTTACTCCAAGCTTGAGTTCCACTTAAAGACATTTCACTTATGTTTTGAAATTCTCCTGTACAGTTGTCAAAGGAAAAAATAGCATGGCTTAGTCCATAATTGTCTTGCCAGAATAGGTTGTGGCTAACAGCAGTTCCTGCTATAGTTGAATTAGTTGAGTTTAAGGAATAGAAAGGAGGAGTTGTGTCTACGGTTACAGTTCTTGTTTCTGTTTTGTTTGCGTTTCCCGCTGCATCTATAGCATAAGCGTAGTATTGATAAGTTCCATCAGATAAATTAGTGAAGTTTCTGTACAAGCGATATAAGCCTGAATTGTAAGAAGCGTTAACTTCTTCCGGAGCTAAAGCACGACTCCAGATTCTTACTTCATCTATGATACCGTTGAAAGTTCTATCTAGACCATCCCTGTTTCCTATATAAAGAGGCTCTGTATTAACTGGAACCGAAGTTGTTCTGGTTGCGGTTCCTACTAAACTACCGTTAACATAAAACTTTATTTGTGCAGATGCAAGATATCTGTTAAAAGTTACAACAACATGTTGCCATCTATTCAGTTCTATGGTATAGTTTGGTGGGGAGTATGCAGAATTTCCTATACCTACTCTAAGTGTTTGTACATTTGTCGAAGTGTTAGAAACATAAAAAGCATAAGCGGAGGAATAATTCTTATCGATTATCCTTCCGTAATTGTTTTCTCCCCAGCCTGTTGGATAAATCCATGCCTCAAAAGTGAACTCATCTGTCAAATCCAGATTGCTGCTATGTGATATGTTCACCCTGTCATCAACACCGTCAAATCGTAAGCCTTTTCCGTATTGTCCAGTAGTTATGTTATCTATTCCTAAGCCGCCTTGGAAAAATCCGAAGTTGTTGTAAGTAGAATTGTCAAATACTCCTGAAGAGTTGTACCAGTCGAAGCTCCAGTAACCTACTAATGAATAGTTCCAGTCTATGAAGGCAGAAGTGTTTGAAGCATCGGTTATGGTAGTATTTACGTAAACAAAGTTGTTTTGTACGATGCTGTTATTGGCAGGGGTTGGAGGGACAAATTGAATGAGAGGAGGTTCTAGGTCTGCTGTAGTGTTTACTGTTATTTCTCTTATGTCTGTTGTTATCGTTAAGTTGAAAGTAAGGTTTCCTGTAGAGGTAGCGTTTTGAGTATAAACTAATTCAGAGCCGTTGTAGATTTTGTATTCTTGGTTTGGGTATAAACCGTTGATTTCATAGTAAGCTGTTATTGTTGTCGAGGCATTTTCATTCCATTTGATTTCTTGTTGAGTCCATTTAATTAAACTTCTGTTTATAGCTGCTGCTGAAGAGATTCTTGTTTTTAGCCATAGCTCAATATCAGTTCTGTTGTTGTAGTTGAACCAGCTTGTATTATCATAAAAATAGATTCTTCTTGGAGCAGTGAAGTTTGTGTTAGTAAAGTTGTTGGTTGAGGAAGCACCCCTCAAATAAAAATCATAAGAACTTCCTCTACCTAAAGCAAGGTAAGAACCTCCTGTTATGTTGTTCCGAGAGGAGGAGTAAAGATAGATGCCATGAGAAGAGGTAGAGTGAGACGTAGTTACTACATTTGAAGTTATAGTGTTGTAATTGGAGCTGGAGTAAAGATAGATGCCATGGCTGTACGAATTGGTTGTTGAGATAGTGTTTGAAGCTAGGATGTTTCTAGAGCTGGAGTAAAGATAGATGCCATAACCATATGAATTGGTTGTTGAGATAGTATTGTTAGTGACATTGTTCAAAATTGAATTAGAATACAAAAATATACCTCGACCTCTGCTTGTAGCTACTGAACTGTTTTCTATCTTGCTGTAGCTAACATTGAAGAAATTAAATCCGTCGTTAGACATAGTAATGTTATTTATAGTAACATTTTTAGACCAGGCAAATATTATTTGGCCATAAGTGTTTGAATAGTCTTGGTTTTCCATTTTAGCATTATTGCAATTGAAGCAGTAATATATGGGTAAACCTTCTGCTAGATTAGTTTGGTCTATGCTATGGTTGAAATGGTTCACTATTGTTCCTTCGACGATAAGACTATTCGCTTTACTTGTGTTTAATTTATTGAATGTTAAAGTAGCGTTGGTGCTTGAATCTAGATAAACGCCATAACTAGGAGCACCAGAAGTTGTTATTATATTTGAAGTTATGATGTTATTGGAAGAAGAGTTAATATACATTCCGCCGCAATTGCTACCACTAGTCGATATTGTATTTAAACTAATGTTATTATCAAAACCAAAATTTAGAGAAATTCCATCACTAGAACTGCCAGAAGTTATTATACTATTGTTAAAAATCAAGCTATTGTTCATTCTTGAACCATAAATAGCATGAGAACTAGAAAGAGTAGAGCTTCCTTGAACGATATTACAGCTCTTTATTACTATGTTGTTGTAACCTGTAATGTTAATCGCATATCCTGTGGAAGATTGGGAGTAGTTAATCCAATAGCCTTGGCAGTCTAAGGTAATACTATTAGCTGTAATATTTATACATGTGCCTGGGGAGCTTATGTTATTGCTTAGACAGTAGTATTTGTTAGTTTGGTCTAAATTTGAACAAGAAGATATGTAAAAATCGCAGATAGGTGGGTCGGTAGAATTGCTTATCCAAAATTCATAAATGGAATTTGTACTTTGGGTATAAGTTTTATTCATAAGAACAATAACATACTCATATCCCCAGTAAGTGTTGTTACCCTCTTGAACAATAAAATCCGTACCATTAGTCAGCTTTTGCCACGTATTACCTGCTGTATAGTTTTTAAACCAAACATGAGACGCTACTTCTACGGCATTTTTTAAGTTTTTTATGTAGAAAACAGGTTGGATTCTACCATAGCTTTCCAGAGTAAAGTTGAAGTTTACTATGTTAGAAGATGGTGTAAAGTTATATGTACCTTCTATTTTATTAAACCCTAAATAAGTTCCTGTTTCCATTGTTATCGAAGCTGGAAAGTGAAAATCAACAAAAGTTTTATTCAACTCGTTATTAACGGTATGATTAAGCTCCAAACCTCCACCACCAGAATTTCCAAACCAAGTCATCCACCCCCAACTAACATTATTCTGATATAAATAGGAACTTCCAACTATGTTTATGGCTGTATGATTATAACCGCCTATATTCTCAAAAGAGAAGCGTGGAGGGGTTGTTACATAAAATCCAGAAACAGTACCAGCTGTAGCTGCTGTTTTCGTATGCGATGTATTCCAAAGAAAAGCGTAAGAAGAGTTGAAAGAAACCGTTAACGTATATCCTCCTGCAGGATAAAGACTTCCGCTATTGTTTAAAATTCCTTGTAAATTTTCTACAGCACCGTAGAATGTAAAGTTATTTGGTAAGGTAGACGAAATACTCCTAAAATAAAGAGGTCTGAATCCATAACTCCCTGTGCTTATAGCCGTAAAATTACCCTCGACGTAATATTTAACAAAGTACCTACTAGGATAAAGATAATAGTCTATGGTAAAGTTAAAGCATAGAACCTCTGGTGTTGATACACAAATAGTGGACTTATTTTCAAATCTCAACTCAACCCTTGCTGGACCGTTCTCAACGACCCAAGAAGTTGAAGGATGATCTGCCAAATCAACAGTTGTTGATTGGTCTGTAGAGTTACGAATGTTAATAAATCTGTTAGAAGCGATGACTTGAGGGAAAGCTAAATTGTCTATGTAAATGGTCCTTTCTATCCCATAACTGGAGCTCGTAGTTCTTCCTATCTCGACTATATAATTGTCGGCCGTAACATTATAAACACTACCAACACTTACAGAAACTGTGCTTGAGTTAAGCCCCCACTTCAAGCTTAAATTTCTTGGTAGTTTTAAAGCATATTTCTTGAAATCTAATGAGAAATAAAACTTATCTTCCCCTGCATTTTTTTTAATTCTCAAATCCTTCATAATACAAATGTTAGAACTGCATAAAAAACCAAAATCTTTTTCAAACTTTTTTATATACTCCTTATCTAAACCTTCTACTTGAAAGTTACCCGTCAGTATTTCTTTTTCTGAGCTAGAATTGAACGTAAGGTAACCAGCTATTCTATCCTTACTACACTCTATTATTTCTATGTAAAAATCTTCATCAGCTTCTACAAGTTCACAGATAGGAATTTCAACTTCCTCGACAGATAATAAAGACTTAGTATAACTTTTTTCTGTTGCGCTTATATTTTCTATAATTTCAAAAGTTCCATAAAAACTATTTGAATTGTAGACAAGCGTTATTATATAAATACCAGGAATGTCAAAACCATTTTTTATTTCTAAGTCAAATTCTCCTTTTTCATCTGTAACACCGAATAAACGAAAAACTTCCTCATCATAAGGATTGACCACGAATAACTCGAAACTTTTGTTCCTGCTTCCTCTTATCTTCACTTTTACGCTTTCATTAACCAAATAAACTTTCTTATCAGTTATAATCTCAAATTTTACATCTTCATTCACACTCTCCGCACTAGCATTCATTTCTTCTATACTTATGTTTTCAATTCTTTCTAACACTTCAAAAATTGTTAATTCTTCTTTTTCTCCGTACTTTAAAATTGCAGAATAATTTCCTTTTTCAAAAAGCTTGAAATAAATTTCGCTTAAGCCAGAAGAATTGGTTTGACCTAAAAAGCTAAAAACTGGTAATCCTTCTTTAAAAACGCTTAAATCAAATTTTTGGTCAGGAGTGCCGCTGACTATTAAAGTAATGTTTTCATCCAAATAGTAAAATTCTTTTGAAATTAGCTCAAGCTTTATTTCTTCCTTTTCTTCAAGAACTTCAAAGCTCGCTTCAGAACTTAAAATTCTTGCAGAATAATTTCCAGAAGGAAAAGTTTTGTTAAAAATGTAAAATCCTTTTTCGTCAGTGGTTAGGGTAAAATTCTCAGTAATTTCTTGACCAAAAATTTCTAGAGTAAACTCCTTATTTGCTTCTCCTTTAACAAAAATGCTAACTGTTTCGTTAGCTTTAAAAACGCTTTTCTCCAAGGTTATATTAAAAGGAATTTCCAAAACTTCAAAGTTTAAAGATGCTTCTAATTCTCCGGAAGATGCTACAATAGTGTAATTTCCTTGATTAAGGTTAAAAGAAAGAGAAAAAGTTCCGTTCAAGTCAGTAGAAACTATTTGATTTGTTAAGCTATCAGAAGAAATTAGAGTTAAGGATAAGCTTTGATTTTCTATGGAAGTTTTATCAGTTAAACCAAAGAAACCAGAAATTTTTATTAGCTCGTTAGTGAAGAATTTTTGTTTTTCTAATTCTATTTCTAGCCTATAACCATTAAGCTCAGTGAAGTTAAAAATCTTGTCGACACTTCCCTTTATTGGAATGGTATAATGGAAAAGGAAGATAAGGATAATCATTAAAGCAAGAATAGCTAAGGAAAGCTTTGCTATTGACTTTTTCCCTAGGAAAAAACCTTTTTTCTGTTTTTTTAAGGAGCATAGAGCTACTTTTCCTATTCTTCTTTGGTCTATTATTCCTGCTTTTGCTAAGGCAAAAATGTATTTTGAAGTAGTGTTGCGATGAATATTAAGCTCTTTTGAAATGTTTGTTATTGTTAAGCCTTCAGGATGTTTCGAAAGAATATCAACAATCCTTTCCTCAACGCTCATAGCAATCAAAACTTACGTTGTGCATAATGCACAACTTTAAAAAATTAAGAGTGTCGATGTAGTTAAGGCTTAAAGAAATAAAAGAAGTTTAAAAAGAACCCTTTAAAAATCGCTTCTTAGAGCGAAAATTCCTTTAAAATTTGAGCTTTTTTGTAAAAGACAAAAAAGTTATTAGGTTAAAGAGAAAAAAAGCCTAAATGTCGATTTCCGACTTTAAAATCAAAAAAGAATTTTAAAACAAACTTAAGATTAAGTGTCGGTCGACAGTTTCTAAATTTGAAGAAGCCATTTCCATAAAGGTTTGAAAACAATTTTTTTGTTGTTGATTTTTATTTCGTCCTCGTAATCCCATGTTATTATTAAAAGATTTTTACATTTGAGTAAGGAAGAAGCTTTTAATAAAGATTTAATTTCTCTTTTTTCTATTTCATCTTTTGAAGAAGAATAAGTTACTTGGATTAATTGTTTTATTTTCAAACCTTCTTTTAGAACGAAATCTACTTCATTCTGCTGATAGTCTTTAAAATAGAAAATTTCAAGTAAAGGAATATCGTTCGTTTTTCTTAATAATTCTAAAAACACAACATTTTCCATTCTCTTTCCCATATCTCTTTCTATACTTAATGCAGATGCCAAACCCAAATCGCAAATATAAACCTTTCTTCCCAAAGACTTTCTTTCATAAACACTTTTGCTAAACTTCTCCACAAAAAACACACTCAAGCTCTCGGGCAATTTTTTTGCATAATCGTAAACAACATTCTTCAAATTTTTCCCTATTCTTGAAGAAACAAAATTTGATATTTTATTTAGACTTATCTCTTTTGAAAAATTTTGTAGAATGAATTCAAAAATCAATTTTGCAACATAAGTGTTTACTATTTCAAACCTTTCTACAAAATCCTTCTGGAAAATTGTGTCAAAATATTCTCTCAAAATTTTCTCTCTTTTTTCAGGATAAATCAATATCTCAGGGTAACTTCCCCACTCTAAAAACTCTTCTAGGAGCTTAATTGTTTTCACTTTTTCAGAGATTGAAAGGAATTTTTTCCTTTCCACGTTTTTAAAATCAAGGTACTCCCTAAAGCTGAGAGGTAAAAAAAGATAGGTTATGCTCCTTCCTCTTAGTTGAGTTGCAATCTCTTTGCTTAAAAGTTTTGAAGAAGAGCCTGAAATCATCAAGTAATAACCGCTATCTAATAAACTTCTAACCAAGCTTTCCCAATTGTTTAACCTTTGTATTTCATCGATCAACACTTTTTCAACCTTAGTATTGAAGTATTCCTCAAAAACAGATATTATTTCAAAAAAGTCTTTGTGTGTAATTTCTCTAAAAGCCGAGTGCTCTAAGTCGATATAAATTATGTTCTTATTCTTCCTTAGAACATTAAGCAAAAAATAAGTTTTGCCTGACCTTCTTGGACCGATTATCGATATTACCTTATTTTTAAGAAAATCAAATTTTAATTCTCTGTCCAAAATCTTTTCGGTTTTGATTCTTTCTACCAACCTAGTAAAAAATTGGAGTACGAATTCTTTTTCAAACATATCATATATTTAGGAAAGATTATTTAAAAAGTTTCCTATTATAGTGAAACTTTTTAAATAGAAGCCATTTTCCATGAAAGTTTGAAAACAATTTTTTTGTTCTATTTTTAATTGATTTTCATAATCCCAGGTAATTATCCACAAATTCTTGAATTTAAGCAAGGAAGAAGCTTTTAATAAAGATTTAATTTCTCTTTTTTCTATTTCTTCCTTTGGTGAAAATTCTCATAACCTACATTATTAGCAAATTTTACTCAAAGAATTAAAAGTTAAGATAGTGCCCTCGGCGGGATTTGAACCCGCGACCTTCAGCTTAGAAGGCTGCTGCTCTATCCAAACTGAGCTACGAGGGCTTAAACTCACTCTTTACTTCAAAATCTATTATGTTATTTTAAATTATCTTTTTTATATAAAAGTTGCTAAAATTTAAAAAAAGAAGTTTTAAATACTTGTACTTCATAGAAAAAATTATGAAGCTTGGTGGGCAAGTTCTCAAACTTTAAGTTTAGACTTCTTCTATTCATTAGCATTATAAAGGAGGTTGTTTATGGTTATTAAATTAACTGCAATAGAGAAAAAATGGCAAAAAGTTTGGGAAAAAGAAAAAATTTTTGAAGCTAATGTAGATAAACAAAAACCAAAGTTTTTTGTAACTTTTCCTTATCCCTATGTTAATGGTGCTCCTCACGTTGGGGCAGCTTTTACTGCTTTTAGAGTAGATTCTTACGCTAGGTTCAAAAGAATGCAAGGTTTTAACGTTTTGTATCCGCAAGGTTTTCATGCTACTGGTGAACCCATACTTGGAGCAATAGAAAGATTAAAACAAAAAGATAAAACACAGGAAGAGACTTTCAAGCTTTACGGAGCAACAAAAAAGGATATAGAAAATTTTATCAAGAAAGGGGCTGAATTTACTGCAAGATTCTGGATGAAAAGATGGATAGAAGACTTAAAACTTGCTGGCTTTTCTATCGATTGGAGAAGAAGTTTTATAACTGCTGTAACTCCAACTTATTCTCGCTTTATCGAATGGCAGTATAACACTTTAAGAAAAAAGGGTTATGTAGTTCAAGGCACGCATCCTGTGATTTATTGCCCTAAATGTCAAAGCCCAACAGGAGATCATGATAGGTTAGAAGGTGAAGGTGAAAGCCCAATAGACTTTGTTTTGATAAAGTTTAAACTTGATTCTAGGGAAATATTGCCTTGTGGTACTTTAAGACCAGAAACAGTTTTTGGAGTAACGAACATTTGGGTTAACCCAAGTATAGAATACGTGAGAGCAAAAGTTGATTCTGAAGTTTGGATAATAAGTAAAGAAGCAAGCGAAAAATTAAAGGATCAACTTAAAAAAGTTGAAATTTTGGGAAAGATAAAAGGCGAAGAATTAATAGGAAAATATGTTGAGAACCCAAAAACAAAAGAAAAGATAATAATTCTGCCAGCAGAATTTGTTGACCCTGATGCTGCTTCAGGAGTAGTTATGTCTGTTCCTTCTCATGCTCCTTATGACTGGATTGCTTTGTATGAACTACAAAAAAACCCTGAAAAAATCAAAAAGTATGGGATAGAGGAAGAAGTAAAGAAAATAAAGCCAGTTTCTATAATAAAAACTCCTGGCTTTGGCGAGCATCCAGCAATAGAAGTTTGCAACAATTTGAAAATAGAAAGTCAGAAAGAAAAAGAAAAACTTGATGAAGCAACAAGCATAGTTTACAAAAGAGAATTTCACCAAGGTATTCTAAAGGAAAACTGCCAAGAATATTCTGGTTTAAAAGTTTCTGATTGTAAAGAAAGACTTTCAAAAGAGTTTATTGAAAAGGGAATCGCAGATATAATGTGGGAATCTACAGGAAAAGTTGTTTGTAGGTGTGGAACAAAGAATTATGTAAAAATTTTGGAAAACCAATGGTTTTTGAAGTATTCAGATTTAGAGTGGAAGAAAAAAGCCTTAGATTGTATAAGAAAAATGAAGTTTTATCCAGAAGAAGTTAGAACGCAATTTGAAAAAACTGTTGAATGGCTTAAGGATAAAGCATGCACAAGAAAAGCAGGCTTAGGAACAAACTTACCTTGGGATAAAGAATGGAAGGTTGAAACCCTTTCGGACAGCACAATCTACATGGCTTATTATACCATAGCAAGAATAATAAACGAGAATAAAATTCCTGCTGAAAAGCTTACTGATGAAGTTTTTGACTATGTTTTTCTAGGAAAAGGAAGCTTAGAAGAAATAAGCAAAAATTCTAAACTTGATAAAAAAATCATACAAGAAATGAGGGAAGAATTCGAGTATTTTTACCCAGTTGACTTAAGAAATTCAGGAAAAGACTTGGTTCCAAACCATTTAACATTTTACATTTTCCATCATGTTGCAATTTTTGAAGAAAAGCATTGGCCAAAAGCTATAGGAGTTAATGGTTACGTAAACGTTTTCGGAACAAAGATGAGCAAGTCAAAAGGAAACATAATTCCTTTAAGAAACTTGGTTGAAAAAATTGGTTCAGATTTAGTGAGAATAAACCTAATAGCTTCAAACGAAGGCCTTAACGATGCTGAATGGAGAGACGAACCCTTAGAAAGCTATAAGGTAAGAATAAAATTCTTAGAAGAAATTGTAAAAAATGTAAAGAAGGCAAAGAGAAAAGAAAAGAGAAAAGTGGATCTTTTCTTGAGAAGTAAAGTTCAAGAGCACATAAAAAATTCCACTCAAGCTTATGAGGAAATGAGGTTTAGGAGTGCGGTACAGCATGCTTTCTTCGATTTTATTAATGATTTAAAATGGTACTTGGAAAGAAACGGAAAAATAGAAAATTGTAACAAAGAAATTTTGATGGAAGCTTTAGAGAGTATTGTTAAGCTCCTGACTCCTGTTTTACCTCATTTGTGCGAGGAATTCTGGCACAAGCTTGGTAAAAAAACCCTAATCGTAAAAGAAAAATGGCCAAGTTATGAGGAGAGTAAAGTAGACAAAAAAGCCTTAGAGTTAGAGGAGATATTGAAGAAAACCATAGAAGATTTAAAGGAAGTTATAAAACTTGCAGGAAAAAAAGAGAATTGTTATTTATACTTAGCTTCTCCCCAGGAATATGAATACTTTAAGGAAGCTGAAGAATTTATCACAAGGCACTTTGGTTTTAAGAAAACATTTGTTTTTAGAGCTTCTGACGAGAAAAGGTTTGATCCAAAAAACAAAGCAAGTAGAGCAAAGTACGGAAAACCAGGAATTTACCTTGCTTAAATTATAAAGCTAAAGAAATTGTTTCTATAAAGGCTGCGATTCCAAGAATTACGATAGAAATTAAAAGAAGTTTTAAGCTGTCGAAAACTATTAACCAAAAGTTTTTAGATTTTCTTCTTGTGATTGCGACAGAAATTAGCCCGCCAGCTATCGCTCCTATGAAAAAAGCTAAAAATTCTAAGCTACCGTGAGGAAGAAACGGTAAAGCAGCTACCGGTAAAGCTTTTACTCCACCAATACTTTTTGCTAAGGAGCCAATGGCTGCAGCTAAAACAGAAGCATTCCAGGAAATTATGAATACGGCACCCGCGCCAAAAAGGAAAGAAAGCAAGAAAGATAAAAACATTACTCCTACATTATTGAAAAATATTGCTTGGAAGGTGTCAGCAAATGTTGCTTTTCCTCTTATCGCGTTTATTGTGTCTATTTGATCTTTAAAAAGTTTGTAGCCTGTTTCTTCTGGAAGGAGAACGTAAGTTAAAGATAAAGCAATGACTACGCCTACACAAAAAGCTGCATAAACTTTTAGTATGTCAGCATGTCTTTTTAGAAGAGAGGTATCTTTTTCTATCACTTCCTCTTCCTTAGCTTCATGGTATCTTATTAAGTTAAGCATGAAAGGAAGGGAAGCTATAGTAATCAAAAGGTTTGTCATTAAGCCGATCGAAGATTCAAAAATTATGGAAGCGATAAAGAGGCATGCTAAGGAAATTATTGCTCCGTAGATTATCATTACCAAAGGATTTCTCAAGGCAAGTTTTAAAGGTACAAGCTTTTCAAGAACCATAATCTCTAAATTTAAATAGGTTAGAAGAAAATAAATTTCTTGTGAAGATAAAGATAAACACAGCAACCATGATTAGCTTGGTACTCATTTTCTTAATGCTAGGCTCAAGCATAATAGTAGGAATTGAAAGGTTTTTAAGTCCAACCGCTTCTACAATAAAACTTCCTGAGAAGAATATAATAAATTATGAACTTGGAATAAACGAAGAAAAATATCTTCTGGAAAGAGGGGTAACAATAGTCAAAGCTTATTTTCCAAGAAATTGTGTTGAGTGCCTAGAAATAAAAAATTACCTAGAAAATTTTATCACTCAAAACTCAAACCAAGTTATAATGCAAGAGCTTGATTCAAACGTTTCTAAAATAGAAATCAGAAGTTATAGAGGAAGAGAAATATTAGAGAATGCTACTCAAGAAAAAATTTTTGAATCTTTTTGCGAGCTAATGCTTCAGCCTCCTGCTAACTGCGTTTTGAAAGGTCTAACATGAAAGTTGTTGGAATAGATTTAGCAGGAAGTGAGAAAAGAGAAACAGGTTTTTGCATTCTCGACAAAAACTTGAAGGCAGAAACTTCGATTCTTTTCACGGATAAGGAAATAATAGAAGAAATTGAAAAGGTTAAGCCAAGAGTAGTAAGCATAGACGCTCCTCTTGCTTTACCTAAAGGGAGGCCAAACCTTTCAAAAAAGTATAAGAATTATCCTCATTTAAGAGAGTGCGATAAGGAATTGTTGAAAATGAAAATTAAATTTTTTCCTATAACTCTTGGGCCTATGAGAAAGCTAACAGAAAGAGGAATTAGATTGAAAAAAATTCTTGAAAAAAAAGGTTTTGAAGTTATAGAAACTTTTCCTGGAGCAGCTCAAGACTTGCTAAAAATTCCAAGAAGGAAAGAAAAAGAAAAATTGAGAAAAGGTTTGATAAAACTTGGAATAAAAGGAATAAAGAAAAATATAAGTGAGCATGAACTAGATGCTATAACTTGTGCTTTAGTTGGAAAACTTTACCTTGAAGGAAATTATTTAGCTATAGGTGATAAGGAAGAAGTTTTGATGATTCTTCCAAAAGTTTAAATTTATTCTAGAATCGCTTTTATCCTTCTTATCCCAGCAGCAACCCCTTCTTCTTTTATTATCTTAAACCTTCCTAGCTCTTTTGTATTTTTTACGTGTGGTCCTCCACAAATTTCAACCGAAAAATTGCCAATAAAATAGACAGAAACTTTTTCCCCATACTTATGCTCAAAAACTGCTTGTGCACCTCTTTTCTTTGCTTCTTCTACAGTCATCTCTTCCCTCCAAACAGGCAAACCTTTTCTTATTTGTTCGTTAACCAAATCTTCAATCTTTTTAATTTCTTCTTCAGTCAATTTCCTTTCAAAGTTGAAGTCAAACCTTAATCTTTCAGGAGTAATGTTAGAACCTTTTTGAACTATATCTTTTCTTTTCAAGACTCTTCTTATTGCTTCGTTTAGCAAATGAGTTGCTGTATGAAGCTTGATAGTTTGTTCAGAAGCATCTATTAGTCCACCTTTAAACTTTTTCTCAGCTCCTTTCCTTGAAATTTGTTTATGTTTTTCGTATTCTTTCCAAAATCCTTCCTCGTCAACCTCTATTCCTTTTTCTTTCGCGAGCTCTTTTGTCATCTCAAAAGGAAAGCCGAAGCTTTGGAATAAGAGAAAAGCATCCTTTCCACTTATCATTTTTCCCTTTGCCATTTCCTCAAACTTTTTCAAACCTTTTGAAAGAGTATTCCTAAATTTATTTTCTTCCCTTCCAAGCTCTTCAAGAATAAAGTTTTCTTTTTCTTGTAAAAGAGGATACCTTTTCTTGTAAATTTCTATAACAACCTTTGCAATCTCGCCCAAAAACCCTTTCTCTATTCCTAAAATCTTTCCGTACCTAATAGCTCTTCTTATAAGTCTTCTCAAAATATAGCCTCTGTCAACATTGCTAGGCAGAACAGGATTTTCATCACCGAGGATAAAAGTGGAAGCTCTCAAATGGTCTGTAACAATTCTTATAGAAATTTCCTGCTTTTCGTCTGGTTTTTCTATCCCAGCAATTTCTTTTATCTTTTCGTATATTGGCCTTAAAGTTTCTATTTCATAAACACTTTTTCTCCCTTGCAAAATAGCAACAGTTCTTTCAACTCCCATTCCTGTATCAACATTCTTTTGTTTCAAAGGTTCAAATTTTCCTTCTTTTGTTTTATTGTATTCCATAAAAACATTGTTCCAAAGCTCGAAGTATTTTCCGCAATTGCATCCAGGTCTACAATTTTTACTGCAAGCCTTTTTTCCACTATCGTAAAAAATTTCTGTGCATGGACCACAAGGTCCTGTTGAACCGACAGGTCCCCAGAAATTCTCTTCTCTGGAAAGGAAAAAAATCCTTTCCCTAGGAATTCCCAAGCTTTGCCATATCCTCGCGCTTTCTTCGTCTCTTGGCAAATCTTTGTCACCAGCAAAAACTGTAACATAGATTCTTTCTTTATCTAAACCGAGCCATTTCTTGCTAGTTAAAAACTCCAAGCTCCATTTTATAGATTCCTCCTTGAAATAATCTCCTAAGGACCAGTTCCCAAGCATCTCAAAAAATGTTAGATGAAAAGCGTCACCAACCTTTTCTATATCATCAGTTCTCAAGCATCTTTGAACGTTAACAAGCCTTTTCCCCAAGGGATGAGGCTGGCCTAAAAGATAAGGAATTAAAGGATGCATGCCTGCAGGAGTAAACAAAACAGTAGGGTCATGCTCAGGAACTAGCGAAACGTTAGGAATAACTTTATGACCTTTTTCTTCAAAAAATTTTATGTAGAGTTGGATAAGCTTTTCTGAATCTATCATAATATCACTTTTAAATTTTTACCTTAAAGAATTTATTTAAATTCCAAGAAAGGATAAAACTGCACAATTTAAACCTGAAAAATAAAGAATTGAAGGAATAAGCAAGCAGCCCATGCAATGCGAGCGTTTAATTTCTAAAAGAGCACAAAGTAAGCCTATACTAGTTGAAACAAAAGCTATAAGTAGACCAAAAATTCCAGTTATCAAAAAAATTATTGTTGAAATAAAGATTAAAATAAAAATGCAAAGTTTTCTGTAGTTCAGCTTTTCTAAAAATTTTGGAATTTTTTTACCAAGAAATAAAGTTAAAGCTGAAGCTATGCCAGCAGAAAAACAAACCGAACCAATAAGGTAAACTATATCATAAAAATTTAGCTCAGTTAAAACTCTTTGAACTGCAACGCTGCTCCCGCTTCTCGGGTTTCCTACTAAAAACAAATTGACCAAGGAAAAAATTTCATTTCCAACGTTTATTCCAGAAACAGTAATCAAAAAGCTTCTTGCGTCGCTTGCTTTGCCCAAATACTGAACTAGAGTAGCAGCCTGAGAAACTCCTATTGCTGGAAGTAAGCCTACAATAATTCCAGCAAAACAACCTAAAATTACCGATTTAATTATTTGAAAATTTCCAATTTTCAATTTAGAATCTTCTTCTTGCTTCGGGATAAAAGCCCTTTCTGTTAAGCTTAAAATGAGAGTGCTTAAACCAAAAAGTCCTGTTAGAATCGGAAAAAGAACGTTCTGTTGCGAGACTAAAGAAGAATTAAGAGTTATTATTCCTAAAAAACCTGAAAGGAAGATTATTAGAATTGCGTAAAAAATTTTCTTTAATTTTTTCTCAGAACCTACCATAAGAATTACAACAAAAGCTATTAAATAATGGACAT
This sequence comes from Candidatus Aenigmatarchaeota archaeon, assembly GCA_038998335.1. Classification (GTDB taxonomy): domain Archaea; phylum Aenigmatarchaeota; class Aenigmatarchaeia; order CG10238-14; family SCSR01; genus JAVZHQ01. The sequence continues at coordinate 17,862 of JAVZHQ010000002.1, forward strand.
AAGGCCTGGAAATTTCATAAAGATAAACAAAAGCATTTCCAAAAGCTAAGATAAAAGCTAGGCTTAAAATTAAAGATAAAATTCCTCCCAAAACGGTAAGTTTAATTGCTTCGTATCCTCTTCCTTCTAGCAAAAGTCTGTGACCAGGCAAAACAGAAAGGCTTGTGTCTTCGTCTGGTGCGCCAAGAAATATCGAAGGAATAAAATTCATGAAAATTTCTGATATGCTAGTTGAAACTATTAACACTGCGAGAAAGTAAGGGTTTTGAACAAGAAATGAAAAAGAAAGTATAATCGGAACTATAAGGTTGACATGAAAGCCTGGCACCAAACCACAAAATATTCCAAAAGCAATTCCAATCAAACAAAAAATTAGAGTCTCAAAAATCATGAGAATCAACTTTAATATCCTCAACTTTCCTTGGAATTATTTGTAACTCTCCTTTGTATTCGCTAACAATTCCTGTAACACTTATAATTTTCCCTTCCTTAAGCTCTTCTTCACCAATTCTTTCTTTCAACTTTTCCATAAAACTTGAGAAAAGTGGGACTTGCAACTTTTTCTTTCCGTCGGTAATCGTTAGGAACAAATGGCCTGAAGGATGAGAGTTTGCGTAAATTATTTTTCCGCTCGTTCTCACACTTTTCCCGACAAACTCAAAGGTAATTTCGCTTATCTTTACTTCCTGAGGTTGAATGCTTAGAGCAGAAAAGTAGATTAAAATCAAACCTAAGATAGAGCAAAAAAAGCAGAACAAAGTAAAAAAGTTTTCCATAATCTAAGGGAAACAGTAAAAAATTTTTATAAAATTTTAACTTACTTTGGTGGTAGTTTTTGAAAAGCTATTTTTATTTCTTTATCTTCAAACTTTAAGACATCTTGGAATTCGCCTTTAAGCTTTCCTAAGGAAACCTTGCTTGCTCCCACTTCTTTCTTAAGTTTTTTAGAATAACTTTTAATAACTTCCAAAGTTTTTTCATCACTTTCTAAGGTTAGAGCAATTCTTTCCTCAACTTTAAAGCCATGTTTCTTCCTCATCTCCTGTATTTTTCTTGTTAACTCTTTCAGCAAAGCTTCTTCCATAAGCTTTTCATCAAGCTTAGGGTTAACAAAAACTTTCCCGAAATCAAAGCTTGCTTCACAATAACCTTTTGGTTCTTCCTCTGCTATTTTAACAGTCTTTGAGTTGCAAATAAAAGCTAGAATTTTTTCCAGCCTTTTAAGTGCAGATAAAACTTTTTCTTCTTTTGAGAAAACTAAAACTTCAGAAACAGGCCATCTCAACTTAATCCTTGCTTTTTGCCTTGCAGCACTACAAGCCTCAAAGATTTTTTTCGCAACTTCCATCTCTTCTTCAAGTTTTTTATCTATAAGTTTTTTGTTTGCTTTTGGCCAAAGGCAAAGATGAACAGATTCTTCCCCTCCTTTTAAAGGTTTAACTATTTCTTGATAAACTTCTTCTGCGAAGAAAGGAACGAAAGGAGCAAGAAGCTTGGCAAGATTTTCTGTTATAGTTAGCAAAGTGAAGAAAGCTGCCTTCTTATCCTTTCCCTTATACTCAGGCCAGACCCTATCTCTTATCAACTTAATGTACCATCGTGAAAAATCGTTTATTATAAAATCAACTATTTCTTGCGCTGCTTTGAAAGAGTGATAATTCCAAAAGTTTTTCTCACAACTTTCTATCAGAGAATTAAGTCTTGAGATTATCCACTTATCTTCTTCCTCCAGTTTTCTCACTTTTTCATAACTTTTCACGTAAGTCTTAACAAAGTTGAAAACGTTTTTTACTATCATAAAAGATTTTGCTATTTCCTCAACATCTTGCCATTTGAAGTAATAATCTTCCCAAGGTGGAGAAAGCAAGTAATATAGCCTTAAAACATCCCTTCCATACTTTTCTATAACCTCTTCAGTTGTTACTATGTTTCCTATACTTTTAGACATTTTTTGGCCATGCACATCTAAAACAAAACCATGGAACAAAACACTCTTGAAAGAAGCTTTACCAAAAGTCATTAAGCTTGTTATCATCAAAGAATTCCACCAGCCTCTAATCTGATCAGGCCCTTCAAGGATAAAATCAGCTGGAAACATTTTCTCAAAAGGTTCTTTTTTCTCTGGATAACCTAAGGAAGCCCAAGGAGCTACCCCAGAATCGAACCAAACATCCAGCACGTCAGAAACTCTTCTCATCTTTTTCCCACATTTTTCACAATCCAAAAGAATTTCGTCTATATAAGGCTTGTGCAAATCCTCTGGAACATAAGGTAATTCTTTCCTTGAGCCTACAACTCTAATGTTTTCACAATTCTCACAAACCCATATTGGTAGAGGAATTCCCCAGTACCTTTGCCTTGAGATTGGCCAATCTCCCAGACTTTCTAACCAATTTCTAAACCTTTGTTTTGCCCATTCAGGAACCCATTTTATTTTCTCATTTTCTTTCAAAAGCTTTTCTCTTATAGCAGTAACTTTAAAGAACCACTGAGGAACCGAAATTAAGAGTAAAGGAGATTCACATCTCCAGCAAACCGGATAATCGTGCTGGATCGTTTCCTCGTGAAGAAGTAAACCTTTTTCTCTAAGTTCCTGAATTATTAATTTATCCGCATCTTTAACAAACATCCCAGAATATTTCCCACAACTCTCGTCAAAAGTTCCATCTATTTTCACAGGAGAAACTATGGGTAAACCTGTCTCTAAACCTACTTTATAATCTTCCTCTCCATGACCTGGAGCTGTATGAACCAAACCTGTACCTTCTTCCAGACTAACAAACTGCTCAGAAAGGACAACCCTATGAGCATTCTTCAGATTTTGCTGAAACTTAAACTCCTCAAGAAAGGGATGTTCATACCTTAAGTTTTCCATATCCTTTCCACTTCTTACGTCCAGGATTTCGTATTTTTCTATGCCAACCTTTCTCATTACACTTTCTAACAACTGCTTAGCCAAAATCAGAATTTCACCGTTAATTTTAACTCTTACATATTCACCCTTTGGGTTAGCCATTATCCCTGTATTTGCTGGCAACGTCCATGGCGTAGTAGTAAAACAAACCAAAAATAAGTTGGGGTCTTCTTTTGTTCTAAACTTTACATAAATAGCAGGATCTCTAATCTTTGTGTATTCTATCTCATTATAAGCAACTACCGTTTCACAATTATGCGTAATAAAACCGTTTACGATGAAGTTATGAGTTCCTCTAACGTTTAAGTCGGCTACTTCTTTTAGACCACTAAACTCTATCTTATCGATTTTCTCCCATATTAATCCGTTTTTAATTCCATTATTTTTAACGTAAATTTCAAATTTTGGTAAAGATTCTCTGTTTAGTTTTTTTCTAAGTTTTGTTTTCAAGTAAGAAAGTACATAAGAAGAAATTTCTTCCCTTTTTTTGCAATAGGAGTATCCAATACTCTCTAAAAATTTTACTGTGTTCAAAATACTACAACTTATTCTTCCTGTAACTATAGCTTTTTCTTTTCCGTTAACATTTTTGTAAGTCTTTTTAAAAGGCCTTATCATTACACCAAGCTCTTTAAGCAACTTATAAATAGATTTCACAAACTTTACAGCAGAAGCTTCTAAATTTCTGTTTTTTTCTACTCTAAAAATCAACTCCTTAAAATATTTTTCTGTTTCTCTTAAACTTGGTTTACTTAACTCAGCACCAAAATATCCACGCAAAAACTCTGTCTTAAAAGCTTTTAATTCCTTCTTTTTTAATACATTTGGAATGTCGAAATCGATTTCCCACTTTTTACCGGAAGGCATACCTAAGGTCAACAATAAAATCCCAAAGGAAGAGGAATAACAGTACATTTCGATACTCTGGCCTTTTACTTCTTTCTCATTTATTTTGGATTTCTTTTCTCTGCTTTTAATTTTACTTGATTTAAAACCTAATTTCTTCAGGTCTTTTTTAATCTTCTTGAGATCGTCTTTTTCTTCGGCCGAGAAAAACACTATAATCTCTGGGAAGTTTCTTTTTTTCTTTTTTCTTATTATCAGAGAGCCGTCCCCAAACGAATATCCTAAAATTCTAAAAAGAATTCTAGTTTTTTCATCCTTCTCATACAACGGTAAAAGCCTTTTACATTCAAGCTCGTGTAAAACCCTCTTTATAATACCATTCACTCTCTTAGAATTTCCATACTTTTCGTTAAGTTTCTCAATAGTCTTTATAACTTCTTTTTTTGTTAAAATAACTTTATTTGAGTTAGTGTTTTCTTTAAAAACTGGAAGATGGACTACTGCAACTTCATCACCCACTTTCAAATGCTTAAGTTCTCTCCAACCACTCTTGGTTAAAAATGGGTGATCTAAGGTTGCCTCGATGTTTAAACCACTTTGAGTTGTAACTCTAAAGGTCTTGTCCTTTACTTCTAGATAACCATCTATACACGACTCCTTAAAATCAAAATTTTTAAGGTCTAAAGTTACGACTTTTTCATTTTCCCAACAGTTTTTAAGTTCATCCATACTTTTCCAACTATAATTAGTAAAAACTATAGAATCTTTCGTAATACACCTTGGACAAACATGAACAGGATAGCTCCCTTTGTATAGTAAACCTTTTTCAAAAGCTTTCTTAAACGTAAACCATGCCCCTTCTATATAATCGTTAGTCAAAGTTAAGTAAGGATTTTCCCAGTCCATCCAGACTCCTAAATTTTTGAACTGGTTGCTCATTGTATCTATAAATTGAGTTGCAAATTTCCTGCATTCTTTTATGAAATTCTCAACGCCAAACTTTTCTATATCCTTCTTTGATTTAAAACCAAGCTGCTTTTCAACTTTGTTCTCTATTGGTACGCCATGGCAATCATAGCCTGGCTGGTCCCAAGTATTAAAACCTTGCATCCTGAAAAACCTTAAAAAGCAATCTTTTATAACTTTGTTAAATGCTGTGCCAACATGGATTGAACCAGTAGCATAAGGGGGCCCGTCCAAGAAAAAGAATTTTTTACCTTCTTTCCTCATTTCCTTAAGCTTTTCATAAACCTTTTTCTCTTCCCAAAATTTTAGTATTTGCTCCTCTTTTTCTGAATCTTTCATAAATTCACCTTAGAAATAGGAATAAATAAAAATTTAGAATCAGATCCGCTTATCACTCACTTGCCTCACCTTAAAAAATTATAAAAGCAAGTATAAAAAACTTATAGCTTCCTTATCTGATTGCAAAAATCTGTAGCAAGCTTTGCTTTATCTTGTGTTTTTTCTGAAGAAAGAATAAACCAGCACATAAGATAATCTATTTCCTTCCTTTTTTCTTCCTCAAGCTTTTTTGAAATTTTTATTTCATACTCTATCTTTGCCCTTCTTTCGTGAAAATTGTAAGCTGGAGGAGAGTAAGAACTTACAATTTCTTTAACTTTATCGTAAGGAATTTCTTTAACTTTTTCTAGAGTAATCTCTTCCTTCACTTCTTTAACTTCCTTTTTCTCGATTTTCCTTTTGCATGTTTTTGCTTTAACTTTTTCTTTCTTTTCCTCTATAATTATAGGAACAGTTTCCTTAATTTCAGGCTTAGCTTGTAAGGGTTGAGGTTGTGAAGGTATAAATGAAAAAACTTTTGGGAAAATTTCTGGATAATAATCCTTAACAAGATTGTTTATTTCATCCTCAGAAAGCCTCTTTCCAAAAGAAATGTGATATAGTTTAGCCAAATCCTCTTCCAGCTTATCCAAAGAAGCCTCTCCTTCTTTTCCAACAAAATCACTCCCTAAGTAAATAATCAGAGAACCTTCACCTATATGTAAACCTAAAACAGTAGTAGTTTCTCCTTTAAGCTCAACATACCTTTTTCCAAAGATTGGAAGGAGTTTTCTTCCATAAACTACTTTCTCTATAAAATGTGTCTTTTTACCACGAAAAAAAGAAGGAAAATAAAAAATTAAATTTCCTTTCTCGCAAATTATCGGAACCCTGTGAAACTCATAACCAACTTCTTCGAAAAGATTTTTAAGTAAAGTTTCAAAAGTATGATAGCTTTTTTCTCTTAAGCTATCAAAGTTTGTTATTCTGACTCTTTCCCACTTTCCCTCTTTTTTATACTTTACATACTTTTTATCGATTATTTTTAACTCTGTTATTTCGCTTGTATCAAAACATGGAAAAATTTTTTTAACACGCTCGAAAAGGTCTATCATCAAATAAAAAATAAACTAAAAATTTTTAAGTTTTACTCGTACAACCTTCCTTCCCTTTTAATTCCTCTTTCAAAATCTTTTCTTGCCGAATCAGCAATTTCTTGAGCTTTTCTTGTAGGGTATTTTCCTGTAACGCAACCAAAGCATAGCTCGCTTTCTTTAAAACCTGTAGCCTTTACATAATTTTTAATAGATTGATAAAAAACTCCGTCTGCTCCTATAATTTTTGCTATTTCTTCTGGCTCATACCTTGAACCAATAAGTTCGTCAAAAGTTGCCATGTCTATGCCATAAAAGCAAGGAGAAGTTATTCTTGGAAAAGTAACGAAAACATAAACTTTTTGTGCACCCATATCTCTTAACTTCTTGACAGTAACTTTTGTTGTATCGCCTCTAACAATACTATCATCTAAAACAGCAATTCTTTTTCCAAAAATTTTTTGTTTCAAAACGTTAATTTTTCTGAAAATTTTTTCTTGTCTTTCATTCTGCAAAAGAATAAAAGCTCTTTCAGTGACGTAGCGATGCCTTCTTGTTGCTCTTTCCCATCTTATACCACTTTCCTCCTGAAAACCATAAGCTGCATCGTCAGCAGTTTCTGGCATAGAAATTACTATATCTATCTTATCCAGCAAGTCAGAATATTCTCTTGCTAGGTTTCTTCCAAACTCTTCCCTTATCTCATAAACATATTTACTTCCGTAAATTGTGTCTGGTCTTGAGAAGTAAGCAAACTCAAAAGAGCAAAATGCTTTTTTGGAAGTTTTGAGCTTACATCTTTCGAAACCCTTTCTATCAAGAGTTATAAGTTCTCCAGGCTCTAATTCAAACATAAAATCTATTCCGTTAATGTCAAAACCAACGCTTTCTGAAGAAAAAGCATAAAGGTTTTTGGTTTTTCCGAAGCACAAGGGTTTAATTCCATAGGGGTCTTTAAAAGCAAACATTTCTCCCTTTTTGTTCAACCCTACAACAGAAAACGCACCGTCTATTTCTTCCATGCAACTTTTAACTGCAGCACAAACATCTTTTTTCTCTTTTAACTCAAGAAAAAGTTTACCTGTAAGCAGTTCTAAATCACAGTTATAAGAAGCCTTTCCTAATTCTTCTTTAATTTCTAAAGCATTTACAATGTTACCGTTAAAAACTGTCGCAAGAGCAAGCTCTTTATCCTTAACGACTATTGGCTGAGCTCCTCTAATCAAAGACTGTTTGTCAGTTTTCCCAGAAGTTGTATACCTTACATTACCTATTCCCAAATTCCCTCTTAATTTTTCTTCCCATTTTTTAGCATCTTCTTTGCTAATTTTTGGAACCAAGTCTAAAGCTTTGTAGAGATTAAATTTTCCGTCGTAAGTTAAAATTCCATGGGATTGATGACCTCTATGATTTAAAGCCCTCAATCCCCAGTAAACATAAGGAAAGGCTTGCTCGTCAAAACAATAAGCAGCAAAAACGCCGCAAGCCTCTTTTACTTCCATTTTCTTCACTCGTATTCTATTGTAGCAGGTGGCTTGCTTGAAACATCAAAGTAGACTGTAGCAACATTACATTCATCAACTATTTTCTTTCCTATCTTTTCCAAAACATCAAAAGGAACTTCAAAAATTTCAGCATAGATAGCGTCTTTGCTTCTGACAGCTCTCAAAGAAACAACATAAGGCGAAGCTTCGTTTCCTTTAGCTATTTTATAAAGGGTTCTGGAATAACCTGTAACATAAGGAGTCACTTTTCCTCCCCAGCACTTAAGTTCTTCCATGTTTGGGATTTTTTCTTCCACACAAAGCGGAAAACTATAAACTCTTTTTTCATTAACTATTCCTGTAGCCTTAGAGCAGAGAACCCTTGCCCTTACTTTCCCCCATGCCAATTTAATTCTTTCATAAATTTCTTTCGGGACTTTTTCAAACTTGTTGTCAAAAGTTGCGGCAAAATATTGAAACGGAATTTGTTCCTCTGTTTCTGGGTCGATAAACATAGTTGTACCGTAAAGTTCTTTTGTGTATTTCTCTATTCCTTGCTCAACTATATCGTTTGCATTTTTTTCCACTTCTAGCTTTTCTATGTTTATCTTACCAACAGTTCTAACTGCTAAGCCAGGACCAGGAAAAGGCTGCCTTTTATCAACGCCTTTCAAAAACTTATAACCATAATCTTCAAACAAAGCTTTTGCAAGTTTTCTAACGTCATTTTTATACAAGCTTGCTAAAGGCTCGACAACTTTTTTAACTTTTTTAAATGGAACATCAACATTATGCTGAGTTTTGATTACAGGTGTTTCCTTTATATCAGGAAAAATTGTGCCATGCGTCATAGCATTACAATCAAGAGAAGAAACAAGGTTATCTGTAGTTAATGCATAAGCTTCTTGGAACCCTTTCCTTTTCTCTTCTGCATCCTCCTTACCAAAAACTTTTTCGTAAAAAACTTCTCTTGCACTTACTAAAGAAAAGTTTTCTAAAGAAGAAAACCTTTCTTTTACTATTTCCGGTTCTTCCCTTCCTCTTATTCTTCTCATAAAGCCTGTATCTATATGAACAGGATATAGCCTTTTACCAATCGCGAGATCAAAAAGGGCAGTGTTAACTGAAGAGTCAACACCACCAGAAACCAAAGTTAGAACTTTATCTTTAGGCTCTATCTTTTCTTTTATAAATTTCGTTGCTTCCTCGATAAACTTTCTTGGATCTTTTCTTATTTCATCTTCAGGAAAAAACCTATGGCATACAGCTAAACTCATGAGTAAAATAAAATCGTTAAAAAATAAATATTTTCGGTCCCACCTCAAACTATTTAAAAGCTTTTTCTAATTAATTTTTAGTGAGCAAGATGGGAGGTAAGCGCCTTCACGAAAAGTGATTTAGTTCACTTTGCTTAGTGCTGTTTCTAAAGTTGACTCGAAGGGAAGAGTTTCTATTCCTATTAAGTTAAGAGCAAAGTTAAAGATACTTGAAGGCTGTAGGGTGAAAATTCTAGTCAAAAAAGGTAGACTGATTCTTATTCCTGAAAGATGGCCAGAATGGTGTAAGGGTAGCACAGGAGTCTGTGGAACTCCTGGAGCGGGTTCGAATCCCGCTTCTGGCCCAAAAGAATTAAAAAAGAATTCACTCTTATAAATTAAGGGAGAAAAATGGAACTCAAGCCTTTAAAAGGGACAAGAGATTTTTTGCCGGAAGAAATGATAATAAGACAGAAAATTTTGGAAAAAGTTAAGAATACTTTTGAATTGTTTGGTTTTCAGCCTCTAGAAACTCCTGCTCTCGAATCTTGGGAAATACTTTCGGCAAAAGGGGCTGGTGGAGAAGAGATTTTAAAAGAAACTTACAACTTTGAGGATTTAGGGAAAAGAAGAGTTGGGTTAAGATATGATTTAACAGTTCCTCTAGCAAGAGTTGTTGCTTCAAACCCGAACTTACCATTACCTTTTAAAAGGTATCAAATTCAAAACGTTTGGCGCTACGGAGATGTTTCAAAAGGCAGGTTAAGGGAATTTTTGCAAGCAGATATTGATATAGTAGGCTCAGAAAGTATGCTTGCAGATGCTGAAGTAATTGCCTGTGCGGTTTCTTGTTTGAATTCCTTAGGATTCAAAAATTTTCTTGTAAGAATAAATAACAGGAAAATTTTGAGCGCTTTAGTTAAATTTGTTAGAATAGAAGAAGAAAAAGCTTTGGAAGTTTTTAGAAGTATAGACAAGCTTGAAAAGATTGGTGAAGAAAAAGTAAAGAAAGAACTGGAAGAAAAGGGAATTTCTCAAGACTCTATCAAAAAAATTTTTGATTTTATAAAAATAGATGAAACTCCGGAAAAAGTTTTTGAAAAGATTAAAGACTTAAGCTTTGACGAAGGGAAAGAAGGAATAGAAGAATTGAAAGAAATCGTTTTTTATCTTAAGGAAATGGGAACTAATGCAAAAATTAAAATTGATTTAAGCTTGGCAAGAGGCTTGGATTACTACACTGGCCCTATTTTCGAGATTTCTGCTGAAAAAGAAATAGGAAGCATAGCCGGAGGAGGAAGGTACGATAAGCTAATAGGAATATTCGCAAAGAAGGAAATTCCAGCAACAGGAATTAGCTTGGGGATTGAAAGAATAATTGAAGTTATGAAAAAAAGGAAAATGGTTGAAGAAAAAAAGTGTAAAACTAAAGTTTTTGTAGCAACAATCAACAAAGAAATTCTCAAAAAATCTTTACCTATAATCCAAAAGTTAAGAGAAAATGGAATAGAAACTGACTTTGACTTGAGGGAAAGAAGTTTAACTAGACAATTAGAGTATGCAAACTCTTTGGGAATTCCTTTTGTCTTGATTTTAGGAGAAAAAGAGCTTAAAGAGAAAAAGTTCAGGCTAAGGTTTATGGAAAAAAAGATTGAAAAAGAGCTTAGCTTAGATGAAGTGATTAGAATTTTAAAAGAACCTCAAGAAAATTCTTGAAAAAATGTAGCTTTTGAGAAATTTTCCTTTAAATTTTATAGCTTTTGAAAAATGAAATAGAGAGAAGTACAAAAATCTAAGGATTAGTTTTTTATTCAGTTGTGAATTCTAAAATAACCAAACCACATTTTTTACAAACGATCTCGCTCGATTTTTTCTCTAGCTTCTCGCTTCCGCACTCTGGGCATGACTTCATTCCTTACCCTTAATTAAAACATTAACCAAACTTTAAATTTTTTTCTGTTTAGTAAAAGCTATTTTTTGTTAACCCAAAATCAAAAGTTTAAATAACCAGAAAATAATTTTAAAGAGATTAGCATGGTAAAAAAGTTTGTTTTAGATACAAGCATAATAATCGATAGAAAAGTCAAGGAATTGTTGGAAAAAGAGAAAGAAGTAGAAGTAATTATTCCTTTGGCTGTTCTTGACGAATTGCAAGCTCAAGCCTCAAAAGGAAGAGAGCCTGGGTTTATTGGTTTAGATGAACTTAAAAAGTTAAGAGAATTTTGTAAGGAGAAAAACATAAAGATTAGATTCACAGGAGAAAGACCAAGTTTAGAAGATATAAAACTTGCAAGGAGCGGAAGAATCGATGCTTTGATTAGAGATGTGGCAAAAACAGAGAAAGCAATTTTGGTAACAGCAGATTATGTACAAGCTTTGGTAGCTGAGGCTGAAGGTTTAGAAGTGCTTTATATTGCTCCAGAAGTAAAAGTTACTGGCTTAAAGTTTGAAAAATTCTTTACTCCTGACACTTTAAGCGTTCATTTGAAAGAAAAAGTTCCTCCCTTAGCGAAAAGAGGAAAACCTGGAAGGTTTGAACTTGTAAAAATAAGGGAAGAGCCTTGTACTTCTGAAGAAATAGAAGAAATAATAAGAGAAATTTCTGAAGCAACAAGAATAAGCGAAGAAGGTTATGTAGAAGTTGCAAGAGCAGGAGCAACAGTTTTGCAACTAGGAAATTACAGAATTGCAATAGCTAGACCGCCTTTTTCTGACGGTTTAGAAGTTACTATTGTAAGGCCTATAGTTAAGCTTAGATTAGAAGATTACAAGCTTTCAGACAAACTAATGCAAAGATTGAAAGAAAAAGCAGCAGGAATCTTGATTGCAGGTCCTCCTGGTTCTGGAAAAACAACTTTGGCCTCAAGCTTAGCAGAGTTTTATAAAAATCAAGGGAAAATAGTTAAAGCAGTCGAAAGTCCTCGCGACCTACAAGTTGGTCCTGAAATTACTCAGTATGGCCCCTTAGAAGGAGATTTTGAAAAAACTGCTGAGATTCTTTTGCTTGTTAGGCCTGATTATTCGATATTCGACGAAGTGAAAAAAACAAAAGATTTTGAAATATTTGCAGATTTAAGGTTAGCGGGAGTTGGAATGATCGGCACAGTACATGCTACTGACCCAATAGATGCTATTCAAAGGTTTATAACGAGAATTGAATTGGGAATGATTCCTCACATAATAGATACGATAATTTTTGTTAAAGATGGAGAAGTAAAAAAAGTCTACAAGCTTAGCATGGTAGTAAAAGTTCCTACTGGCATGACAGAAGCAGATTTGGCTAGGCCTGTTGTTGAAGTTAGAGATTTTGAAACTGATAAGTTAGAGTATGAAATTTACACTTATGGTGAAGAAAATGTGATAGTTCCTGTTAGCGAAAAAGAAAAAGTTTCTGCTTTAAGAAAGTTAGCAAGTGAAAGAATCTTGCAAGAAATAAGAAAGTTTGATTCTAATGCTGAAGTTGAGTTCGTTACTGATGAAAAAGTTTTGGTAAGAGTTGATAATGAAGTTATTCCTCGTTTGATAGGAAAGAATGGAAGCATGATTTCAAAAATAGAAGAAAAGCTTGGAATAAGCATAGAAGTTGAACCAAAAATTCCTGCCTTAGGGAAGGAAGTATTTTTTCAAATAAACGAAACTGGAAATAGTTTAGAGTTTATTTTTGATCGTAACTTAACAGGAAAACCTGCAAACTTTTATGTTGATGAAGATTTCCTATTTTCAGCAACCATAGGTAAAAAAGGTAGTATAAAAATAACTAAAGCTTCTGAAATAGGAAAGGAATTGATAAAAGCTATAGTTTCGAAGAAAAAAATTAAAGTACTGACTTATTAAATTTTAGTAGGGATTGATTATCAAAAAATTAGGAAACTTTGAGATTCTCTTGCTTTCAACTTCCATTGCTAGTTTCGCAAGTGGTTTGATAGGACCGTTTTATGTATTATACATCAACAAGCTGGGTGGGGCTATAGAAAACTTTGGAATCGCTTATGGTTTACTTATTTTAACTAACTCTTTAGCTTCTTACTTTAGTGGTAAATACTCGGATAGACTGGGGAGAAAGATGTTTTTAATAGCAAGTAATATCGCCTCTGCAATCATAATTCTCTTTTATTTGTTTGTTTCAGCTTTATGGCATCTGTTTTTTCTCCAAATTTTAAATGGTTTAATTAACGCAATGTGGAATGTCGCAGAGACAACATTCCTTGCAGACATTACAAAAAAGAAAACGAGAGGTTTAATGGTAGGAAAATATCGCGGTGTAATTGGTTTACTTACAGGAATTGCGGTAATGGTAAGTGGAATGATAATCGGAAAGTTTGGATTTGAGCTAATGTTTTATATCTACTCCCTTATCGTTGGAATTTCTACCTTACCTTTATTTTTTATAGAAGAGAAGTAGTTAAACTTCGATTTCCAGCAATTTAGACTTTGTTAAAATTCTTACTCCTTTTCTAGTTAGTAAAGCATCGTTCTCTATCCTACAACCTGAAATTCCTTTAACATAAATTCCTGGCTCTATAGTAAAAACCATGCCTGGTTGAAAACTTATTTTTTTGATTTTTTTCCACTTCTCTTTCAGTTTTTTTAGTTTTTTCTTGCTCATTTTTTTCCTAAAGTTTGGTTTCCCTATTGTTGGCAATTCATGAATTTTCTTACCAAGACCATGACCTAAGGAATGACCAAGCTTGAAACTTTTTTTTCTCAAAAAAGAGTTTACTTTTTCATGCAGTTTCCAACAAGGCATTCCTACCTTTATCGATTTTATCGCAATTTCATAAGCCTTTAAAGTTGCTTCAACTATTTCTCTTTCTTTTTTACTTATTTTTCCTTTTATAAAAGGAACTGTCACATCAGATTTGTAACCTTTGTAGCATGCTCCAAAATCAACATAACCTAAGCCTTTTATTATTTTATTAGTTGCCCTCGGCTTAGGATGAATACTTGCTGCTCTTTTACTGCAAGCAACTATTGTTCTAAAAGAGAGAGTAGCCCCTTGCTTTCTTATGTTTTTTTCTATTCTTCTTCTCAACTCTTTTTCTGTAATTTTTTCTTTTAAAGATTCTTCTATAATTTTCAAGCAAGAATTAGATATTCCACAAGCTTTTTTTATAAGTTGAATTTCCTTGCCTTTTTTAATTATGCCCATGAATAAGTACCGTTTATTCTCCCCAATCTTCTCCTTCTATTACTAATTCTTTCAGTTCAATTTTTTTATACGGATTGCCTTTTTCATCTAGCAGCTCTTTGACCACTATTTCATACTCCAAACCACAATCTGGACAAGAATAAATTTCACCATTCTCAACATCTTCTTCAACCTCTATAGTTCTGCCACAATCTAAGCACTGAAGCTTGTACTTTCCTATTTTTCTAATCCCCTTTATAGAGATTGGACGATTTTCTGGAAGTGCTACTTTATTCAAATAATTTTCCATATCAATTTTATTTCTCACTTAAAATTAAAAAACATTTCCATTTTTCGTAACTAGCTTTTTGTTAGCGTAAATTTCGCTATTTTTTTAACATCTATCAGACTAATCCTTAAACACGATTAAGTTTTAAAAAATTTGTAATATCAATCTTTATAAAATAAAAAAATAAATTAAAATTATGAAACAACTCTTGATTATTTTAATTATTCTAATTCTTGCTGTTGTTCTTGTGGCTGGTTACTATTTTGGAATAGAACTTGAAATTTTTAGAGATCCGGGACAAATACTTTTTGAAGCAATAGAAAAGTCATCAAAAATTGACAAGTACAGAATTAGTTATTCTGTTGGAGGTAGTATAGCTTTAGGAAGTATGGAAGTTTCGGTTAACGGAGACGCAACAATAGTAAAATTTGAAAATAAATATAAAACTGTAGCTAATGTTTCTATGCCAAGTATGTTTGGAACTGGCACTACTTCAACATATTCAGAAACTTATATACTTCCTGAAGGAAATGTAAAATGTGAAAAAGCTTCTCTAATAACTCAGAGATACTATTGCGTGGAAGTCGAACCATCGACAGGCTTTTCCCTTGGGGAAAGCATTTCATTCTCACCGCAAGCTCAAATAAACTTGCTTAAAGAATGGATGGAGAAGGGCATAATAAGAGTTTCAAACTTGGGTGTAAAATACATAATAAACAGAAAGTGCAATAATCTAAAATTTGATGTAGACCTTAACAAACTCATGCAAAATGTTACAGGTGGCTTCACGATTAAAGAGGGAGAAGCAAGTTTTACGATTGAAATGTGTTTAGATAAAGAGTATGGTATGGCTTTAGAAACAAAGTATAATATTTGGATTAAAAACTTAATGGGAAATGAGCTTGAGTTTAAAACAAACATAGAAGCAACGAAACTAAGTTATGATGTTAGTAGAAGTGATGTTGAACTTCCTGTTCCTATTAGCGAAGTTAAATGGTTACCTAAACTTTCCATAATGAGTTCAGAGTGTGAGGCTAACTCAAATCTAGTAAAAGTTACTGTTAAAGCTAAAAAAGATATGCCAACAGGTCAAGCTCTTTTGAACATAACATGGGATGAGTACAAAGTAGGAGAAGGATTTAAAACATACAGCTTAACTTCTTCAACACCTTTTCCAGGTGCACGAAGCGGTGAAACTAAAGAATTAAGTTTTACTCTTCAATCTCCTCTAAAAGAAAGTGAAATCTACACTATAAAAGTTAAAATTGATGGTATCGAATCTGATACAGATTTATGCTATACTTGGAGTACAAGCATATACTCTTTAGGTTCGATAACAAGTTATATGACAAGAATTGCTGAAAAATTTAGAAATATCACAAAAATATTCTAAGAATTTATTCCAGAAGTTTTCCGTTCTCCATTATTAGTTTTTTATCAGCGTATACAAAGCTATTCTTCATATCCTTAAAGAAATCCCAGTGAATAGTGGAATCATTTTTTCCGCCAAAGTGCCTATTTCTTCCTATTGCTAAATGAACAGTCCCTCTAACTTTTTCGTCAATTATTATTAGCCCGCCAGTAATTTTTGCTTTCGGGTTTGTTCCTATAGCAAATTCTGCTATTCTATCCTTATCACCAGAAGCGTTTTCTAAAACCTCTTCAAAACATTTCTTTCCTTTCTTTATATCATATTCTACAACTTTTCCTTTTTCAAACCTAAACCAAACACCTTCTACCTGCTTACCATAATGCCACATGCATGGCAAATCAAAATAGATTTCGCCGTTAGCTGAATTTTCAACAGGAGCACAAAAAACTTCTCCTTCTGGCAAGTTAATGTAGCCAAAATTTTCTTTCTCAATTATTCCACAAGAATTTATGAATTTTCTTCCTCTAATCGAAAATTTCAAGTCAGTTTGCTCGCCAACTATTCTGATTTCCTTTGCGTTTTGCAATTTTTTAATTAGCATTTTATTATACTCATAAAGCTTGAAGTAATTCACTTTCATACAATCCCAGAAAATCTTCTCTAAAGTTTTGAAAGGAAGCTTTAAAGCCTTGGCTACTTCCTTGTTCGGAAAACCTATCAAAGCTGTTCTAAGCTCTTTTCTCTTTTCTCTTCTTTCTTTCCTTTCTCTTATAGGCTTGGTTACTTTCCTTCTTATTTCAATTTTCTTCTGAGGCAATTGTCTTGCAATGAAAGGGTTTGTATCATCTATTATTATTTCAACATCAGCAATTCTTGACAAAACATCAGCAAGCCTAGGAAAATTTTTCAAGTACTTTATTTTTATCGAGTTGTAAGTTTTAAGTGCTAATTCATCGCTCCCGTAAAAAATTGCTGGCTGGGCTCCAACCTTAGAAGCTTCTAAAGCCAAAGCTTCAGCAAACTTTAAAGACTTTGGACCAGCGTTTATTATTGTAATATCTTTTTCTTTTACCCCAAGATTAATTCTGATTATTGTTCTTGCTATTCTTTGGAGTTCTTCCTCGTGCAGCATATTAATAATTTAAACTAAAGAATAATTTAATAGTTAAGCCCCTGTAGCTCAGTTTGGACAGAGCAGCGGCTTAAGTCTAGTTTAATGAGCTGCCGAACCTAAGCCGATGGTCGAGGGTTCAAATCCCTCCAGGGGCATTAGTATTTTCTGAATGTGGAAAAAACTATAACAAGCCCTATTTCTAAAGGCAAACCAAAAAGTTTTGAGAGATCGTTAGAAAGAAAATCAAGAGGCTGACTGTAGGCTATTATGCAATCCTTAAGCTTGCTTCCTACAATTAACTAATTAAACCAAAAATATTAAACTTTTAAGCTCAAAAGTTCAAATGAAAATTATGCTGCCTTTAATAGTTGGAGTTCTTCTTTTACTAATAGCTGTATATATAGGAATAAAAATTCTAAAAAACATAATCCTAGGAATAATTCTTATTTTCTTAGTTCTTTTTGGTTCATTCCTTATCTTTGGTTCCGTTCCAAACTTAAGAGAAATTCCTTTTATTGGGCAGTTTCTTCCTTCAATTTCAGGGCCTCAAGACGTTATTTTAGCGATAAAAAACATTCTTTATAGCATAGAAATTGTTGATGTTAGCAGAGATTCTCAAAACAATTTACTTATCGCAGTAGCTAACACAGGAAAACTAGAAGTTTCTCAGATAAAGGTTTTTATTGACAATCAAAGCGCAAGCATTCTTAATAAACCAAAAGACCCTTTAAAATCTGGAGAAATTACTCTTATCCAAACAGATTGGAACCAAACTTTTTCTGAAATTTTAGTCCAAACAAAACAAGTAAACGCAACCTACAAAAGCTAACAATAATTTTATAAAAAACCAAATTATAAGAAGAGAAAATGAAAAAATTTTTAATTTTTTGCTTTGCAGCAATACTTTTTTTAATCTTGTTAGAAGTTAGTTTTTCTTTATTTAACTCAAGCACAAGTGGAGAGTTTGATGTTAAAGCTTATGTTAGGCTAAGCCTTGATAATCACTTCACAGAAAATGTTTATGTAAACAATACTAAAGAGTATAATATTTCTGTAACTTTTGATAATTCTTCTTCTGTTGAATTTCTCTACGGTCCTTTTAATTTTTTATTTTTACTTGTAGTCAATGACACAGGGGACTTTTCAAACGAAAATTACATTACAAACAATTCGTTAGTTAATTTTACTTTGATAGCATACTGTAATCAAACTTGCTTTCCTGGGAAATATAAAAGCAACTTCACAGTTTATAATTCAACAAATTCAACAGAAAACACAACGGTAGAGGTGGAAGTTGATTGGCCCATACTTGTTAACGAAAATGGAACAGGTTTTTTCAATGGAACGTTTCCTTACAAATCGGCAACTTATCATTCTTTTTTCTTTAACACAAGCAATATAACGAACTCTACTGGAGTGAGTATTTGGTTAATAGATGTAAACGAATATTTTAACGGAACTGAAAATTTAGATGTTTTCCTTGTTGATAAGAACGGTAAACTCAAGGCTAAATCAATTGTTTCTGATATTTTCTGTACGAATGAGACCGAATGTTATAAGATAAAACCTTTAAGCTATAAGAACTTGCCAGAAAATGAAGTATGGGAAATAAGAATAGCAAATTCAAGCGAAACAGCTTCTTATTCTGGAATGCTAACTTTAACCACTTTAAACGTAACTAATGAAAGTGAAATAATAGATGAAATTAATTTTGACGGGCTAAATTCAACTATAAACTTCAGAAGTACTGTTATACAATTAAGAAACGAAGGTCAAAGGCCGCTTGAGGTTGATAGCGGCTTGGACTTTATAACATTTTATTACCTTAAAAGGTTTGAGGGTTCTGGACCCAAGGATTTTTACATTCTCTTGCCTGATAATGATGTAATAAACTATACTGATGTCTCTCTAGTTTGGAATGGAAACAGCGATTACTCGCTAAAAGTTTTTAACCCTCTAGGAAATCTCGTAGGCGAATCTAGCGACAAATCGATAAGTGCAAAAGTTTGTGATGTTGAAAGGGAAGAACTTGTAAGAATTACGCAAGAAAATATTTTACCGGGTTATTGGAGAATAGCAGTTTCTAACTCAACGCCTTCTAACGACAGCTACAATCTCACAGTCTTCCTTTATCTTAACTCAAGGCAATGGTTCGAAACAAACTTTTCCAAAATTGTTTTAAATTCTACTAACGTAACAGAAGTAAACATTACTTTAAAACTAGGGAAGTCTTACTTAGACGGAGAATATGGTGGAAATATTAAATTTCTCCATAACGATTATGGTCTAGCTTGGGTAGAAGTTCCTGTTCACACCTTTGTTAATACTTCTATGCTTGTTGTAAACGGAACTTTTAAGACAGGCTTGATAAAAATAAAGGAAAGTACAGATTTCAACATAACAAAAACTTTTAACGTAACAATAGAAAACCCAGGCTCTTACGAGCTTAAACTCAATTGCTCTAAACAAATTTTAAGAAATAAAAACAATCAAAACAAAACCATTGATTTAAAAGTTGAGTGCCCTTCTTCCATTCCTTCAAATTCTTCAGGCTTGTTAAACTTGACACTAGAAATCAACACTCTAAACACAAGCAACCTTCCAGGTTTGTATGAAGGCTGGATTTACTTAAATTCTTCAGAGGCTCAACCTTACAATTATTTCAACCTCACGCTTCAAGTTAACTTGAGCAACGAATTAAACGTAAAAATTTATGACTTGAGAACTGCAGACAGCGATACGCAAGTAGAAGATTCAAACTTGAGCGAAAACATAACCTTAATTTTCAACGTTACTCTTGCTAATAGCTCAAGCTTTGAAACTTTAACAAAGGATAACTTTAAAGTCAACCTTACTCACACGAATGTTAGTTTTTCAAGATATTTTAACGTTTCAAACGCTAATAGCGAAATATTTAACGGAAACTACAGCGTTAACTTTACACTCCCAGCTAAATTCCCTGGAGGTTATTATAGTGTGATTTTAAACGTAACTTATGGAACTTTAAACGGAAAAGACATTTTCAATTATCTTTTCATCAACAACACTGCTTTAAGACTAAGACTTCCTTCTTATGATTTCTCTGTTACAAATGGAAGTAGCTTCTTAGTTAATGTTTCTGTAGATAATTTTGGTCCTGTAAATGCGACTAATGCAAGAGTAAAAATTGTAATTGGGACTTATTGTTTAGCAAGCGTTAAGTTCCACTCTGGAAAATGTGAAGGTAGAGATGTGGTAAAGATTCAAGAAAGTGAAGTTGCTTTCAACTTAAGTGCTAATAAAATTAATTCATGTTATGTTGTTTGGAATGTAACCGCTGGCAACACCATAACTTCTTGCGACTCTCGAATAGAAGGATATAACGCAACATTTTTTGGAAACTTAACCTTTTGGACAACTGTAACCGAACAAACTGCTGGAGGCGGACCTGGAGGTGGAACACAACCATCTTACTTTTATAATTTAACCTTTACAAAAGCTGAGAGGCTAATTATAGTTAAACAAAACTCGACAAACTCAACAATAGTAATAGTTAAAAACACAGGAAATGTTTCTCAAGAAGTATTCTTCGGAGTTCTGTACATTAACTCAAGTTGGTATAGAATTAACTCAACTAATGTAACTCTTGCTCCAAATCAAGAAGCTGCTTTTCTCGTTAACTTTACTGTTGGTATGGAAGAACCAAAAGATTATACAGGAAGGTTTAGAGCTTATAGCTCAAACAACACAATAATTTCTGATTTTACCCTAAGAGTTTTGCCTTTAGTAACTTTAAACGAAAGTCAGATAAGGGAAATAAACGATACACTCTTGCTTTATGAAGTCCAAATGCTTAACCATTCTCTTCAAATAAACGCAAGTAGAGAAAAAGGTTATAATGTTTCTAGCGCGGAAGCGATTCTTTCAGAATTGAAAGAAAAAATAGAAGAGGCTAAAAATTACATTGCTCAAGGAAATTATCCAGCTGCTCAAGCTTTATTCCCAAGAATCCAAGAATTGCTTAATCAACTAAAAGAAGAAATAGAAAAATTCACAAAACCAGAAAAAGGTTTTGACTGGATTTTAATCGTGATAATAATAGTTGCGATTATTGGAGTAATAATTCTAATCTATCTATTCTGGCCGACTAAAACTGGCTATATAGCTGAGAAGAAAAGATACGTTTATAAACCAAAAAAAGAAAAGATAAGGAAAGAATTGAAAGAAAAATGGGAAAAAGCAACAAAAAGGGTAAAGTGAAAAAAATGAACAAAAATTTAATTTTTTCTTTAGTCCCGAACGTCTTTTTCTTTTTAGCTTTAGTTTATTTGATTTTTTCTGGCTTAAACACTTCTAAAGCCGTGGAAGTTGAGTTTAACAGCTTCTTGATTTTCTTTGAAAGTTTGGAAAAAATCGATGTCTTGAAAGGCATTATAGATTCTTTCACTTTTGTAATTTTTGAAGCAATAATCCCGCTTGCTCCCTTTTTATTTCTATTAGGCTTAGGTTTTTTCCTAACTTTTCTTTTTCTTGAAAAAATCAAACCTTACTTTTTTGTTTTTCAATTAATCCTTTTGGTTTTAATTTTACTCTACACAAGATTTTCAATAATAATCTTAACTTGTTTCTTAGGAATTTTGATTTCTAGCCTTGTTTTACTTAAAGCTACAGAAAAAGAAAAAAGAGGCTTTTCTTTCGTAAAATCTTTAATATCTAAACACCTTCATTTGGTTGTTTTTTTAATAGCTATAGGTCTATTCTTGAATTCTTACATCAAGTTCGAGAGTTATAAATCAACCGTTTTAGAAGCAAACATAAAGTTTGCAGAAAGAGTAGTTCCTGACGTAAAGAATTTGGAAAATGAACTGAAGAAAAGCCATATAGACTTAATTAACAAAACTTGTGAAGGAATAAAAAGTGGTATGATAGAATCTTACCAAAAGTTTCCTCAGGATTTAAGGGAAAATTGCGAACAAGTTCATGACTCTTCGATTTTTGTTGTCAACACAGTAAAACAAGAAGTTATAGCTCAAATAAACTCTTGGAACATAACGGAAGAAAAAATTGAAATTATACCAAAACTATTTCCAATTCTTGAGCAAAGTGTAAAAATTACTCCTTTAATTCTTGCTGTTTCTTTTTATCTCTTAGCAAGATTTGAGAACTTTTTCATTTCCTTGCTCTTTGGTTTTTTAGGGTTTTTCCTTAAACCAAAAGAAAAAAAGCAAAAAGAGATTTTAAAAAAAGCATAAAATTTATATATATAAAACAAGGTAAAAAGTGAATATATGTGGTTAGAATTCACTACATTGAGCCTTTCATCGTTTTTAGTAGCAGAGATATTTTACAGGTCTAAAATTAAAATCTTCTTAACCTTTCAAAGCTTAGAAAATGCAAGAAAAAATCTAATGAAAATAGCAGAAAGAATAAACAAAAAAGGAAGCTCAGGAGTTGTAGTAAGCATAGGAAACAAAACTTTTCACTTCCATCATTCAAGACTTGGTTGGATTTTGGCTGCAATTTCTATGGGAATCGCAAACCTTTATCTTTTTTCAGTTTCATTTGGATTAATTCTTCATCATTTAATAAGGGAGAAAAAATTATTCTAGAGCTTCATCTTAAGTTTTTCTAGAACATTTATTTGTTCATCTATTCTTTTTATCTCATTTTTTATCATTTCTTTCTGAGCAGAATCTTTTATTAAACCAAGCTTTGTGGTTAACTCTTTTTTCCTAATTTTTAACCTTTCAATTTCTTTTTCAGCATCTTCTGCTAGCATTTAAACACCTGTTTGTTTTAAGTAAGATAAAAACATTTCGTAAACTGGTAAAGTAATTTTTGATTTAAAAACTGGCTCAAGCTTTGCAATTTCCTCAAAACTTTCAGCCAAGCTAACTTTTTCTATCAAATCCTTGCCTTCCATAATAACACTCTGAGAAAGCTTTAAATCGATTTTAGAATAGCGTGAAGCTACTAGGCCAAGAATTTTATCTATGTTGCTTATTATTATTGCTTTATAACCTTCAAGAAACTTTTTTTCCAAACCTTTTGTGTTTAGTTCTCTTTTTATTTTCACAAGGGTTGGTTCGAGAATTTCATCTCTTGCTCTTAAAAGCAAATTATCGCAAAAGTTTAGCTGGAAACGCTTAGCATCAAAAAGCTCTTGGGTTGAGATGCACAAAGCTATAGGAGTTATGTCAGCTAAGGTTATAGGCATATTATCACTAATTAATTTATAACTTAAAATTGTTTAAATTGTTGTGGTCAACATGATAAGAAGCCCTATAATAGTATGCGTAGGTCATATAGACCATGGAAAAACAACTTTGTTAGATTGTATAAGAGGTACAACTGTAACTAAGCTTGAGCCTGGGATGATTACTCAGCATGCAGGAGCAAGTTATGTACCAATAGAAACTGTTCAAAAAATTTGTGGTGATTTGCTTCAAAAATTGAAAGTAAAGCTTGTTGTTCCTGGTTTGTTATTTCTTGACACTCCAGGACATGCGGCCTTCATAACCTTGAGAAAAAGAGGAGGAGCAGTTTCAGACCTAGCAATTTTAGTTGTTGATATAACAGAAGGATTTCAAGAGCAAACTGACGAAAGTCTAAAAGTTTTAAAAGAATTTAAAACTCCATTTGTTGTAGCAGCAACAAAAATTGATAAAATTCCTGGCTGGACTCCTGTTAAAAATTCCTGTTTTACAGAAAGTTTTAAAAGACAAAGCGAAACGGTAAAGGATGAAATAGAGAAAAGAGTTTATACTATAATCGCTCAACTTTCTGAAAGAGGTTTTAACTCAGAAAGGTTCGATAGGGTAGAAGATTTTAGGAAGCAAGTAGCTATAGTTCCTTGCTCAGGAATAACTGGTGAAGGAATTCCTGAATTGCTAGTTGTTCTTGCTGGCTTAGCCCAACACTTTCTTAAGGATAGACTTGAACTTTCAAGTATTGCAAAAGGGGTAGTTTTGGAAGTTAAAGAAACTGTAGGTTTTGGTATAACTATTGATGCTATCCTTTATGATGGAAGAGTTAAGAAAGGAGATTTTTTGGTTGTTGGTGGAAAAGAACCGGTAGTCACAAAAATTAGAGCCTTATTAAGACCTAAACCATTGAGAGAGTTAAGAGTTGAAAAACAGTTTGAAAGCGTTGAAGAAGTAAGTGCAGCTGCTGGAATTAAAATTGCAGCTCCAAACTTAGAAAAAGTTATTGCTGGTTCACCGATAAGGTTTGTTAGTTCTGAAGAAGAAATAGAAAAAGCAAAAGCTGAAGTTCAAAGAGAAGTTGAAGAAGTTGAGTTTCTTAAACAAGTAGATGGGGTTATAATCAAGGCTGATACCCTTGGAAGCTTAGAAGCTATGATAAAAATTTTAACTGAAGAAAAAATTCCTATAAGGAAAGCAGAAGTTGGACATGTTACTAAACAAGATGTTATAGAAGCTCAAAATGTTTCAGACGAATTTAGAAAGGTGATTCTTGCTTTTAACGTAAAAATTTTAGAGGAAGCTAAAAGTCTTGCAAAAGATTTAGGAATAGAAATATTCCAGAACAATATAATTTACCGGTTAATAGAAGATTACAAACAATGGTTTGAGAAGAAAAAGGAATTGAAAATAAAAGAAAAGATGGAAAAGCTTGTTTGGCCTGGGAAGATAAAAATTCTTCCTGGTTATGTTTTTAGAGTGAGCAAGCCAGCTATTTTTGGGGTTGAAGTTTTAGCAGGAAAAATTAAACCAAAGGTTTTGCTTGTTAATAAAGAAGGAAAAGAAATCGGTGAAATAAAAGAAATCCAGAGAGAAATGCAAACTATAAGTGAAGCTAAAGCTGGAGATAAAGTTGCTATAAGTATGGAAGAACCAACAGTAGGAAGGCAAATACACGAGGGAGAAATACTTTATGTGAAAATTCCCGAATCTGATCTAAAAGAAATTTTGACAGAATTTAAGAATCAACTTACAGAAGCTGACTTGAAAGTTATAGAAGAAATAAAAGAAATCTTATCTTAAATTTTTCTTTTTAGGCAAAACTAAGAAACCTATAATGCCCCCAATAATTCCACCAAAATGTGCAAATTCACTTATGTTGTTTGGAAAATAGTACCAAAGGAGAAATATGTCAAGGAGAATATAAAATAGAACTCCTACAAAAAGCGGAACTTTAAAATTTTTAAGAGTAAAGAAAATGAAAGGTAAAGCTACTATATTTAAAAGAGGGACAAGCAAAACCGGGATTTCTTCCCATCCTGCTATTGCTCCTGCAAGAAAAATCAAGCCAAAAATGCATGCAGAAGAACCTACCGCTAAAACAAATTGGTTTGTTAGAAATTGGATTAGAAAAAGAAAGGGTAAAGCAAAAAATCCTGAAAAAAAGTAGAAGAAAGCTAAGTTTAAACTTCCTATTTTACTTTCAACAACTGCACCTAAAGCAAGGAAGATTAGCATGTTAATTATAAGATGAATTAAGCCTGTATGAAGAAACATGTGAGTAATTAAAGTGTAAGGTTTTGTTTGAAGATTTTCAAGGGCTAAGCCAAACTCACTTATAATATAAGGTTTATTGAAAGTAAGTAAGTAGACTGCCAAATTTATTATAAAAATTGTGTAAGTAGCTGCGGGGAACTTTTCCATACAATATAAGTTTAGTTGGTTAAAATAAATTTTTATAAAAGTTATTTTTTTATAAGACAAATTCATTATAGATACAAATGGCTATAGAGCTTCCTTATCTTGAGTTCTTGGTTGTTTTAAGTATAATTTCTATAGTTTATGTTGTAGTTATCTTAGTTCTTGTTTGGGAGTTAAGGAAAGCTATAAAAAAGATAATAGTCACGAGTAAAAAAATACTAGAAGAAGATATAGTTTCGACTTTAATTTTATGGAGTTATGAAAAGCTTAAAGCTGGGGTTCCTGAAGAAGAATTAAAAAATATTTTGCTTAAGTCAACTGTTACTAGAGCTGATGAAATTTTAGAAAAAGCAAAAGATTTGCTTTCTAGAACTATAGAAACAAAAAGTGTCTTTTCTAAAGAATAAATTTTTCGATTTTTCCGATATAGGTTCCGTCTAGCAAATAGGCTTCGCATTTTCTTATATCAAGAAAATTATTAGCAAGAATTGGGCCAATAAGTTCTTTATCTGCTATTTTATTAATTGCAATTCCGCCCAGAAGTTTGTTGAAAGTTGGAAAAATTATAATTTCTAATTTACCTACCTTTTCTAAGTTATACTTTTCTTTTACAAGTTTTTTGTTAAGCTCTCCTTTTACCCAAACTTGTTCTATACTTCTATACCCTAAGCTGTCCTTAAATTCTACACAAGGATGAACATGCCCCATAAAAAGGTAATCGCACAGCATTAAATTTTTAGAAGGCCATGCATGACCGTGAAAAAAACCATATTTTCCAAGTTTAAGGCCTTTTGAAGAATAAACCTTTACTTCTTTTGGAAGTATTGAAGAAATATTGTCGTCATGATTTCCTCTTACACAAATCACTTTAACTTTTTTAATTAAATGAAAGAAGAGTTTTGGGATTTCTTTAATTTCTCTAAAGCTTATACCGGGAACTTTATGTTTGACGTCGCCAAGAATCAAAAGAGTTTTTACTTTTGTTTTTTCCAAAAGAAAATCAATCATATTCTTGAACTTTTCGGCCTGTGAAGGAATAATTATTCCAGACTTAAAAAGTTCGTGCTCTAAACCCAAATGTAAATCTGCTATAACTAATACTTTTTCTTTTTTGATAAAAAGGGCTGGATAATCTCGAATAAACCTTATTTTCATAATTCACTATAAGGAGTAAAATATATTTTTATTTTAACAGCTATAAAACTAAACTATGCAAGAAGTTGGAACTGTAATTTCAACACCAGAAGCAAGCAGCACAAGGTTTTCCTTTGTTATAAACCAGGAAAAAAACCTAGTTTTAAGGAAAGGTCAATTTGTTCAGTTAGAAACAGAGGAAGGTTTGTTAATAGCGAGAGTTTCAGAAATTTTTAAGACTAATCGCTACTTCACAAGAGCAGAGTCTGTTAGGGAATATGAAAGGTCTGGAAAGCTTTTACCAGAATTTTTTCCTGTAGAAAGGTGGGAATATTTAGTTGCAGACGCTATTCCTTTGGGAATTCTTTTTAACGAAACACAAAAAAGGGTTACTTTCCCTCCTTCACCAGGTTTAAAAGTTTTTCTAGCGGAAAGTGAGGTGCTAACTAAATTTTTAGGTTTAGACGAGAACGGACTTAACATTGGTGAAATAGAATTTCATAACTTACAAGCAAAAATAAACTTAACGAGACTTTTCCAAAAACATTGCTCGATTCTCGCTCAAACAGGAGCAGGAAAAAGCTACTTAGTTAGTTGCTTGATAGAAGAAATTTTGGACAGGAAGGATGAGCTAGGGAAGCCAGCGATAATAGTTATAGACCCGCATGGCGAATATTTAGGTTTTGGTGAAGATGAAAAATATTTAACAAAAACAAAAATTTTTGATGAGAATACTTTAAAAATAGCTACTCATGAACTTTCTGCAAACCAAATTTGTGAATTGCAACCATTTATTTCTCCTGCTGAAAAAAGAGAATTAGCAAGAGTAATAGAAAATTTGAGAGAAGAAAAAATTGCTTATGATATGAATGATTTGATCGCTGCAATAGAAATTAGCGACATCAAGCCAAACGTTAAAGCTCCTTTGGTTTCCTGGCTTAATGACTTAAACTCTACAAACCTTTTTAGTAATGTTACAAGGCCAAGTATAGAGGAACTAGCAAAAAGTGGACAATTAAGTATTATAGATTTGTCAAACTTTGTTCACTTGAGGGATAAACAGATAATAGTAACTTTTATAGCAAGAAAGTTATTTGAAGCAAGGAGGTCAAATCAAATTCCCCCATTCATTCTTTTTATAGAAGAAAGTCATCAGTTTTCTCCAGAAAGAGAAGAAAAGTTTCAAGCAATTTCAAAAAATATAATAGAAACTATAGCAAGAGAAGGAAGGAAATTTAATGCTTCCTTAGTTCTAATTTCTCAAAGGCCTATACAGCTAAGCGTTACAGCTTTAAGCCAGTGCAACACTTCAATACTCTTAAGAATTGTTAACCCTTATGATATAAAGCATGTTTCAGAATCTTGCGAGGCAATAAGCTCTGATATAATGGAGATGCTTCCTGGTTTAAAAGTTGGTGAAGCAATAATAACAGGAGCTGCTGTCAATTATCCCATAATTGTAAGGATAAGGAGGAGAAAAAGCAAGGAATCACCAAAAATTGGAATGAAGTTGGAAGAAGCGATACTTAAGTATGAGGAAGAGAAAAAGCAAAAGATTGAAGATTTAAAAGCATTCTAGCTTACTGCTATAACCTTAGTTGGTTCGTCTTTTTCCTTATCCCTTTCTAACCTGTAAAGATAGCCGGTAACAGCATCTTCAAGCCTTTCTTCGTGAGAAATAAGAAAGACTTGATCAACAAGTTCGCCAACTCTTGTTTTAAGAGTCAAAGCTAAATCTTCCACAGCCTTTGCATCAAGGTTGTGTGTGGGTTCGTCTAAAACAAGCCACCTTAGTTGAGGAGCTAAAACTCTAGCAAAAGCAATTCTCAAAGCCAAACAAGCTACACTTCTCTCGCCACCAGAAGCAATTCCATCTGCATTTATAAATCTTCCAGTTCTGTCTTTAAGTTGAAGAACATAATCTCCTTCTTCTATGTTGAGTTTAATTTCTATGTAATCTCTATAAGGATAAAGTGTAGGCCAAAGTCTATTCATCTCATAATTTACTGCCTCAACAAACTCTTTTCTCATTTCTTCTTGAGTAAATTTTAAAGCTAACTCAAAAATCTTTAAGTCGTTTATGATTTTTTCAAGCTTTTTAACCTCTTCCATTTCTTTAACTACAAAATTAAATTCATTTTCATATTCTTTCAACCTTTCTTCTTTTTCTTTTTCCAATTTTTCTAATCCAAGAATTTTTTCTTCCAATTCTTTTTCTTTCACAAAAACTTCTCTTAATTCTTTTTCTTTTTCTTCAAGATTTCTTCCAGAAATCTTTTCTTCCACTTCAGAAATTTTAGTTTCTAAACGCTTAGCTTCTTTCATAAGTTCGTTTAATCTCTCTTTTCTTTCTTCATAATCTTTAAACCTATACCTTATAATTTCTAATTCTTGCAGAATTTCTCTAAGTTGTTTTACAGATTTTTCTGTTTCTTCGATTTCAACCTTGAGCTTAGAATAAACTTTTTCGTTTTCTTCAATTTCTTTATTCAAATCTCTTGAATCCGTTAATAAGCTATTATATTCCTTCTTTTTTTCTTCCAAATCTTTTATCTCTTCTAGCATTTTTTCAACTTTTCTTTTAATTTTCTCGATTTCTTCAAGCTCTTTCTCGTTTGCAGTTTTATTTTTTATCGCTTCCTCTAGTTTCTTCCTCAGTTCTTCTATTTTTCTTTCTCTTTCTCTTACGAGCAAATCCTTTTTTTCTTGAGTTAAAACAGAATCACAAACTGGGCATTTTCCTCCAGCCGAAGAAAGTTTTTCCACACTTTCTTCCAAATCTTTTAACTTACTTTCAAACTCTTTAGCTTCTTCCAAGTATTTTTCATTTAACGATTTTTTATTCCTGATTTTTTCTTCTAACTCTTCTAAAGAAAAACCTAAGCTTTCAAGCTCTTCTTTGACTTTGAGTTTATTTTCAACCTCTACTCCAAGTTTCTCCATTTCTTTTTTTAGAAGATTGATTTTTGCCTTAGCTTCTGAAAGAGAATTCCCAATCTTTTCGTAATAGCTTCTCTTTTCCCTTAAACTTTCTTCTAATTCCTTCAACTTTATTTTCATTTTTTCGATTTCTTTTTCTACTTCTTCCTTACTTCTGCCTTTCAAAATTTCTTCCAAACTCTTAAGATTCTTTGTAGTTTCATCTACTGCGCTGTTTATTCCTTTTTCTTCTTTTCTCAAGTTTTCTAGAAGTTTTTCTAACTCTCCTAATTCTTTAACTTCCTCTTCCAAACTTTTTTTCTTGCTAAGCACTTCTTCAAAACTCTTTTTTAGTTCTTTTTTTTCAGAAGAAATCTGAATCAAAGAAGATTTTATTTCAGAAATGCTTTTCTTTAAATTTTCTAAATCTATTGACTCTATTATTTTCTGTTTCTCACTCTTTCTATCCAAAAGCCTGTTTGTTAGAGTTTTTGTGTTTGCTCTTGCTTCCTCAAACTTGTTTATCATCAAAAGTTCGTCTATCTTTTTCATTCTTTGGCCTTTTGGAATTGTTAGGAAATAGTCTAAAGCATTTTGTTCAGAGTAAATTGCTCTTGTAAAAAGGTCATAATCAACTTTCAAAATTTTTTCTATAGTTTCTGTTACTCTTTGTGAGTTTGGTCCTTCCAAAAGTTTTCCTTCTTCCCTTAATTCAGAATAAGTTGTTCCTTTTCCTTTCTCGATAATTCTTTTTACAGAGTATGTTTTACCGTTAGCTTCAAAGAAAACTTCTACTTCGGCTTTATTTTTTTCTGTAGGTTTGTTCATTATAATTTCATCAAGTTTAATTTTTTTACTCTGTAAATCAGGGAAATTTCCAAAAAGAGCGAAGCATATAGCATTTAAAACAGAAGTTTTCCCGCTTCCCATTCCCCCGAACAAAGCGTTAGTTCCTTTTGAGAACCTAAACTCAGACTCTAGATGAGAACGCCAATTCTTAAGCCTAACTTTTGTTATCATTATTTCACCCATTTTTCTAAACCTTTTTGTCTTTCTAAAGATTTTTTCAAATCTTTTTCTAAAGTTAATTGTTCACCAATCAAAATGTTAAAAGCTTTTTCTATTTCGCCTTCACTTAAAATACTAAAAAATTTTTCAAAGTCATAGGTAAAGCTGAACCCAAGCTCTTCTAAATTCTTTCTTAAAATGTTTAGGCCAATTTCTTCTACAGAAAGCCTTTGTTCTCTTAAATCTCTTAAAAACTCTATTTTTCTCTCTACTTCTTTAGTTTCTAGCTCTTTGACAAGAATTATTACAGCTCTTTCAGAAAACTTTTTCTCTATTTCTCTTAACTCTTGGTCTGAAATTTCTGTTTCTTTTCCTATAACTTTTATTCTAATTAAAGGTTTTTTCAGAAAATTTTTATCGAGAATTTTTTTAATCAAACTTTCAATTTTTTCTCTTCCCCCACATTCCAAATTAATTTCCTCATAGAAAAACCTTCTAATTTTTTCAAGCTTTTCAAAAGTAACTTTAATTTTTTCATCAATTTCAATTTTGAAAAAACCTTTTTCACTCAAAGCCTCATTTTTTTCATATTGTGTAACTATCGTACTTCCTGGAAAAAGTAAAAGAGTGTTATTTACTTTTTCCTGAGCAGAAGAGTGAACGTGCCCATCTATTATAACATCAAAACCTTTTGGAAGATTAGAAACACTTAAGCTTGGTGGTTCAAGGGGAGAATAAACATAAGGAGAAATGTTTTGATGTAAAAGCAAGATGTTAAAACAATTTTCTAAAGGTTTTGGATTCCATAGGTTTAAAACCTCTTTTGCAAACCTTTCGGGCACACCAGACATTCCATGAATCGCTACCCTTTTTCCTTCTTTTTCAAAAACTATTGTATGCTTATGTAAATGAATTAGAATTCCAGCATTTTCCAGAACTTCTACAGCATTTATCTCATCTTTTCCTTTTCTTTCATGAGTACCGTGAATTGCTACTATTGGTAAATGAGATAAAGTCCTTTTTGAAATATCTTTCAATTCTTTTGAGGAAGAGATAAGTTTTAAGCCAGAAGACTCTTTGAGTAAAGGTTTAGTTAAAATTTTCATGGCTCTTGCCCAAGTGTCTGGCCTTGGTATTCTTGTATCAAAGATATCGCCAGCTATTAAAATTAAGTCACAATCTAGAGCTTTTTCTATAGCTTCTTCTGCATTTTCAAAACTATCGTTTTCAAGCTCTGAGTTGTAGGCAAAGCCAAAATGAAAATCTGAAAGCACTGCTATTTTCATTTTTATCTATTTAACTAATCTTTGCTAACTTATAAAAGTTTTTAAGTATTGCAATTAAATATTTAAAAGTGGAGCAAATGGGCGATTCACTTCCAAGCTGAAAAACTAATTCTTTTATCCACAAATTTTATTAGGTGGGAAAGTGGCTGAACAAGAAGGTATAACAGTAAAGAAAAATGAAAATTTTTCTGAGTGGTATACCCAAGTTGTGTTAAAATCGAAGTTAGCTGATTATGGACCTGTTCAAGGGACAATTGTTTTCAGGGAATACTCTTATGAAATCTGGGAAAAGATTCAATCGATTTTTGATAAAATGATTAAAAACACTGGACATAAAAATGCTTACTTTCCTTTATTAATTCCTGAAAGTTTTCTCAAGAAAGAAGCTGAGCATTTTAAAGGCTTTGTTCCAGAAGTTTTTTGGGTAACTCATGCAGGTGATGATAAGCTTGGTGAAAGACTAGCTATTAGACCTACATCAGAAACTATAATCTACTATTTTTTCTCTAGGTGGATAAGAAGTTGGCGCGATTTACCTGTTTTATTAAATCAATGGTGTAACATCTTAAGGGCTGAAATAAAATCCACTAAACCTTTTATCAGAACTTCGGAATTCTTGTGGCAAGAAGGCCACACAGCACATGCAACAAAAGAGGAAGCAGACAAGGAAGTTATGCTCATCTTAAATTTCTATAAAGATTTGATTGAAAATTATTTAGCAATTCCTGTATTGGTTGGTAAAAAAACAGAAAGAGAAAAGTTTGCTGGAGCTCTGTATACAACAACACTCGAAGCAATAATGCCTGACGGTAAAGCTTTGCAGATGGGAACTTCCCATAACTTAGGGCAAAACTTCTCCAAACCTTTTGAAATAAAATTTATGGATAAAGACAAAAAGGAAAAGTATGTTTGGACAACTTCTTGGGGAATAGCTACTCGTTTAATCGGGGCAATTATTATGGCTCATGGTGATGACAAAGGTTTAATAATTCCTCCAAAAGTTGCTCCTTATAAAGTAGTTATAGTTCCCATTTATTACAAAGAAAAAGAGAAGGAAAAAATAATGAAGAAATGTAGCGAAGTTCAGGAGATTTTACAGAGAAATAGTATTGAGACTATTTTTGACAAAAGAGAAGAGTATACTCCTGGTTGGAAGTTTAACGAATGGGAGCTTAAAGGTATACCTTTAAGAATCGAAATAGGGCCAAAGGATGTTGAGAAAAAGCAAATAGTTTTGGTAAGAAGAGATACAAACGAGAAAATTGTAGCAAAAGAAAAGGAAATAGTAGAAAAAACTCTTTATCTTTTGGAAGAAATTCAAAAAAATCTTTTTAAAAAAGCAAAGAAGTTTCTTGAAGAGCATATAACAACAGTAAAAGATTACAAAGAATTTAAAGAAAAGTTAGAAGAAAAAGGTGGTTTCATAAGAGCTTGCTGGTGTGAAAGTGAAGAGTGTGAAGCAAAAATCAAAGAAGAAACTGGTGCAACTATCAGGCTAATACCTTTTGAAAAAGAAAAGATTTTTTCAAGTTGTGTTTATTGCGGTAAAAAAGCAAAGAAAGTTGCTTACTTTGCAAAATCTTATTAGTTTAATGAATTATATTAACCTCTTTACTTCTAACATACTCTTCAGGTTGGCTGCTATTACTTTAACAAAACCCTGGTCTATCGTTTAGCTTATAAACTATATTTCCTTTCGCTTCTGTCACAATTAAAGGTGGAGAAATTGGATTATGGCCGTGCTCTACAGTTATTATTGTTGGAATTTTAGAAGCTATGAGAGCTAAGGCAACAGCGTTTGTAGAAATATTCTCATTTTCAAAGACATACGTCTCTTTCATTTTTAGATCGTCTCCTGCTGAGCCACCGCTAAACTTGATATGACTACCTAATGTTCTTATCGTAGCAGTTACAATTTCCTCTCCCTTCCCAGCCAAACCATCATGTAAGTTTATCGCTGATAAATAAGGATAATTCTCTACATAACTAGGAAATTGTTTAGTAGCTTCTTTTAACGCTTCCATTTCATTTTCTCTTACCCCTTTTCCCAAACCTGTGAAAAATTTATGAGTATCGCTAGAGATAAGAGCTAGAGCCACACTTCCTTTATAAATAGCTTCTTCCGTGAATTCTCCTGCAGAAGAACAACCAATAAGCTTTGCTTCTCTTCCTATAACTTCTCTTATTCCTTCTATAACTTTTTTATAATCGTATTCTGAAGAACTGAAAACTAATGCAAAATCTGGCTTTTTTCCTTCTAGTTTTTCTAAAGCTTTAGTCGCTACTTCCCTTCCCACCTCTAAGGAATCTTTCCCTTTAACTATACTTGTAACAAACTTGGTTGCCATAAATTTTATTTAAGCTTTTTTATTTTTGAAATTAAAATTGGTTAAACGAAAGATATTTAAATTAAATCACATAATTATTTTTAGCTGTTCTTTGGTGAACTATTTGAAACCTAAAATAAGAACAACAGGAACAACAACAGTAGGAATAGTTTGTAAGGAAGGGGTAGTGCTAGCTGCTGAGAAAAAGTCTACTATGGGGTATTTAGTAGCTAGCAAAGAAAGTGTTAAAATTTTGCCTATAGAGGACAACATAGCAATAACTATAGCAGGAGCTAGTGGAGATGCTCAAGCTTTAGTAAGATACATGAAAGCTGAATGCAGACTTTTTGAGATTCAAAACAATAGAAAAATTTCTGTTCAAGCTGCTGCAACACTTCTAGCAAATATTTTATATTCTGGAAGATGGACGTTTTTACCTTACATGGTTCAACTGATAATTGCAGGTTATGATGATTCTGGTCCTTCCATTTATACTCTTGACGCAATTGGCTCTGTAGAAGAGGAAAAAAGGTTTTTCTCTACAGGCTCAGGCTCGCCAATAGCCTTAGGTGTTTTGGAAGATAAGTACAAGGATGGTATTTCTTTAAGCGAAGGGATAAAGCTTGCTGTCCAAGCAATTAAAGCTGCTATAGAGCGTGATATAGCATCTGGAGGAAAAAGTATTGATGTTGCTGTCATAACTAAAGATGGTTTTAAGTTACTTGGAAAAGAAGAAATTGAAAAAATAACGAAACAGTAAAATTCTAAAGTGAATAAAATGGAAATTCTCGAAAAAGTTAAGAATATACTGCCAAAAGAAGCGATAAGTAAGGTAGAGCTAGAAGGTTCAGAGATAATAGTTTACACAAAGGATAAGGATTTCTTCGTAGAGCATGAAGAAGTAGTAAAAAAAGCAGTAGAGGAATTGAAGAAAAGAATAGAAATAAGACCTGAAAGCGATTTATGCTTAGACCAAGAGTATACAAAAGAAAAGATAATGGAAATAGTTCCAAAAGAAGCTAACATAAAAAACATTTATTTTGAACCAGAGCGTAGCATAGTTATAATTGCTGCAGAAAAGCCTGGTTTGGTCATAGGAAAAGGTGGGGAAACTTTCAAACAGATTAAAAAAGAGACCTTTTGGGTCCCGAGAATTGAGAGAGTCCCGCCCATAAAATCTGATATTATAGAAGGGATAAGAAAGGTTATTCACACAGAAGTGAAATTTAGAAAAGAGTTCTTGAATAAAATAGGTGAGCAAATTTTTTCTGAAAGAAAAACTAACAGAGATTGGATAAGAGTTATTGGTTTAGGTTCTTGTAGAGAAGTTGGAAGAAGTTGCTTTTTGATAGAAACACCAAAGTCAAAAGTTTTGATAGATTGTGGAATTAATGTGGGGGGAACTAATTCAAGTATTTTTCCTTACTTCCAGACTAAGGAGTTTGATTATAATGAGCTAGATGCTATAATAGTTTCTCACGCTCATCTAGACCATTTAGGCTGCGTACCAATGCTTTATGAGCATGGTTATGATGGGCCATTATACCTAACTACTCCAACAATAGATTTAGCAACTCTCCTTTGGCTTGATTACATTGATGTTATGCAAAAAAATGCTGTTAACCCTTTATTTACTGCTCGTGGTGTAAAAGAAGCAGTAAAGCATAGCATTTCTTTAGAGTATGGGGAAGTTTCTGACGTTGCTCCTGACGTAAGGCTTACTTTTCAGAATGCAGGACATGTTTTAGGTTCAGCTTTAATTCACTTGCATATTGGTGAAGGTTTGCACAATATTGTTTATGCTTGTGATATGAAGTTTGGGAAAACTCCTCTGCTTGAGCCAGCTTTCACAAATTTTCAAAGGGTTGAAACTCTAATAATAGAAAGCACTTATGGTGGAACAAACGATATAATGCCTCCTCGTGACGAAGCAGAAAAGCAACTTGTGGAAATTATAAACAAAACTATGGAGAGAAATGGTATAGCTTTGATTCCAAGTTTTGCAGTTGAAAGAGCTCAAGATGTTATGGCCATACTTGTCGAAAATAATTTTCAGTATCCTGTTTTTATTGACGGGATGATTTGGGATGCTACAGGAATTTATACTGCTTATCCTGAGTACATGTCAAGAGTAACTCAAAGAAAAATTTTTAGCGGAAAAGATCCTTTTGTTAGCGATATTTTTAAAAGAGTGGCTTCTCCTCAAGAAAGGGAAAAAGTTTTGGAGCAAAGGCCTTGTGTTATAATTTCAACATCTGGCATGCTAGTTGGTGGGCCAGCAATAAACTACTTGCAAAACTTGGCAGAAGACCCAAAAAATACTTTAATATTTGTTGGTTATCAAGGTGAAGGAACCTTAGGAAGAAGAATTCAGAAAGGATGGAAGGAAATTCCTATGAGAACAGAAAATGGAAAAACTATAGCTATTAATTTACAAATGGAAGTTCAGACTATAGATGGGTTGTCAGGACATTCTGACAGAAATCAGCTCTTAAGCTTTATTCACAGGTTAGCTTCCAAGCCTGATAAAGTGATAATTGCTCATGGTGAGAATCAAAAGGCTTTGGAATTGGCTAGAAGCATTCATAAATTGTTTAGAGTAGAAACTGTTGCTCCTAGAAATTTGGAAGCAATAAGACTTAAATGAAACTGTTACAATATCTATATGAACCCCCACTGCTTACAACCTTCTAATTGTCTTTTTAAGTTTACTAGTTTTTTAACTTATTCATTAAAATTTCTTAACCATAAAGAATAAGTCCAGCACCTGAAATATCAACAGTTGCGCTATCTGGGCATGTATCACCTGCTGGATAGGAAGGACAGCCACCTTTTCTAAATTCTACAACCAAAAATCTGTAGTCACAATATCTATATGAACCCCACTGCTTACAATCTCCAATTTCTCCTAAAGGTTTAAGAGTAAATTCGTTGCTTATAACTCTGCAAGTTCTTCGCCACTCTCCAGTATTACAACATGTCGCTGGAGGAATTGTTACAGTTGCAGCCTCTCCATCATCATAAAAATTGCCAGTTTCACGCTCATATTTTATATACCTTAATCTGGCTTCTACGCCGTTACATTGTTCATAATAAAAGGTTGCACTACCATCAGGAATATCAATACGTAGTTGACCCCATCTTTCACCAGCCAAATCGGCCCAGAACCTTGCTTTTGTTCCATAAGGAATGGTTACTGTTGCTGCATATTTTGACCAACTGGTTGAACGTGTGTATTCGTAGGCGTTCCCTCCTCCGACATAACCACCACCAATCCTAATAGGATAGAACCAAATTCCAGTAGGTGTATTACTGGTTAAGTTGCCAGAAACAACCAAATTATCCCACAAGCGTACTGTTCCGGTACCGCTTGAATGAGCGTCTATTATCAAATCTCCTGTATAACTTCTTAACCCCTTTCCACTATCCACATAAATGTCCCCTCCACTTACATGTAATTTTGCTTGAGGACTCGTTGTTCCGATTCCTACATTTCCACCGCTTGGATTTATTGCTAAAGGAAATGCTGCACTGTCTGTACTACGAAAGGCTTGCATCCAAACAGCCCAAGTACCTGTGTTAAGAGCACCGATATACAAGAAAACATCACCACCACCTACGGCAGCTACAGCTCTATCAACTCCAACATTCGAGTATCTTGGGCCATTAACACTCAAAGTTCTTACATCTAATGCTCCAAGAAAAGTGTACTTTCCAGAAGAAGCAAAGGTTCTTTCTGCATCGGTATCCCCTCCTATTTGACTTGCTGTATGCCCTGGGCTAGGAGCTCCTGGTCCAGGAGAAGCCAAGCTTGGAATATAGCCAACTATTAAACCTAGGGAAAAGATTAGCAAAAAGGATAAAATTAAAGCTTTTTTCATAATTTATTATTTAATTTATTAATACTAATTTCTTACTTTTCTCGTAACCAATACTTTTAACTATTCAGAAAAACTAATTTAAATTATGGGTAAAAAATTTTTACTGCTTATTCCAATTCTTATTGCTTGTTTGTTATTAATTTTATTGATTTGTTATTTTGGTTTTTTGAGAAAAAATTACGAACCAGAAATTCAAGAAAGAATGAAAGAATTTTTAATAGATAATCCAAACTCTACCGAAAGTTATGCAAGAGATGTAGTCATTCATGATTTAGCTATAGAAGAGAAAGACTCTAGTTTATGCGAAAAAATAATTACTAATTGGTTAAAAGAAGATTGCCTGAATTTTTTCAAGGTGAATGAATGAAAAAAATTATTTTTTTAATTTTCATACCACTACTTCTTGTTCCAAATTTAACTCTAGCTCTTACTTGCACTATTTCTACAAGTTGTAACGCGGTAACACTTTTTAAAATTTCATCTTTAACTAATGCTCATGCAGAATTGCCAGGGCAAACAAATTACGGATACTATGTTTGTTGCAACGAAAATGGTTTAGGAAATAGTTGTAGTGGAACTTATACAATAGTATTAAAACTTTCTTCTCAAACCAATGCTCATGTAGAAGAAAAAACTTACATAAACTATGTCAATTCAGTTTGTTTATCTTTATCTTCTGGGAGTATAGATTGTCAGTATGCTGATGATAATTGTAACAATCTTGGCTCTGATTATGTCTGTGTAGCTTCTATTTCTTCCAGAACAAATGCACATGTTGGTGATTGTAACGCATATTCAAGAAAAATATGCTGTAAAGCGGTAGTCTCAGGCCCGCCTACTTGTGTAAGAAGCAATCCTACAGTATCGATTATTCCGCAATCGCAATCAACTAGTGTAGCAGGAACTACTCTAACTTATACTGTTAGTATTATCAATAACGATAACTTAGCTTGCGGTTCCTCTATTTTCAGCTTGTCTGTGAATTGTCCTTCAGGTTGGATTTGTAATTTAGCTCAGACTTCTCTTACTGTTTCACCAGGTGGGAACAGCAATTCAACTACAATAAATGTTACTTCACCTTTAACAGCCTCTCAAGGAACTTATAGTTTTACAGTAAGAGCAACGAACAACAACGACCCTAGCTATTATGGGCAAGGAACCGGAAATTATACAATAACACCTTCTGTTAATTGTGTTGGTAATTTAAGCTTAAGCATTTCAGGCTCTGGTACTTGCACAGTAAACGCAAGGGTAACAGCTTCAAATTGCGATGGAAAAAGTTTTGATGTAAAAGATGAAAGTGGAAATATAAAATGCTCTGGAGTAATTTCAGGAAACAACTTTTTATACGATTGTGCTCCATGGGATGTTGTATCAAACGGGGGAATAACTTACACTTATAAGCTGTTTGTAGATAATGTAGAGAATGATAGCGCCCAAGTTACTTGTAACCCTTCTGTTCTTGTTTGTAGTGGGGATATACAATTAACTCTAGATAAAACTGTTGTCCCTCCTAGTGCTTCTGTAACACCTTCAGCTTCTGGATTATCAAATTGTGACGGGAAAAAGATATCTTTCAGAGATAACGCTTGCGGCTTAGGAAATGAAGTTTCTAGTTGTATTGTTAGCGGAAATGGTTGCCAAGGCTCATCATTTACTGCACCCTCTAGTGATGGTTTTTATCGTTACTATGCTTGCATAGATAAGAATGAAAATGGAAACTTTAACGATCAAGGCGAAAGCGATGACGAAACTCTGCAAGTAGATTCTTCCTTACAAGCAGATTTTATAGCTTGGTTAGGAATGGAAGAAGTAAATGTTATTACACAACAAAATTTTCCCGTTTCTGTTTATGTTAAAAACACTGGAAGCTTAAAAGATAATTATGAATTTAAAGTTCAAACTTCTTCTTCAAACGTTCAAGCAAGAGTTTATGATAAAGAAATTTCAAACGTTTTTCCAGGTTCTGTAATTTCAACAAAAGTAGAAATAAAAGTTCTTGCTCTTTCTTCTCAAGAAGAAGTTAAAGTTAATGTAACTTCAAAAAGTTCAAGAGAAAGCAAAGAACTAACTATAACCCTAAAAATTGGAAGTAGTAGTATGAGTGATTTGGATGTTTTATCTGTTCTTTTGATTATAGGTCTTTCGGTAATTTTTTTAATAAAAAGAATGCATTAGTAGCTTATGTTTTATTCGATATAATTTTTAACTGTCGCTTCAGTTATTATTCCAACATCTATTATCCTGCTGTAAATCAAGGTTTTATTCAGCAAAGAATCGTAAAGCCTTTGATTTTTTTGTAAGCAAAAGCAGTGATTATCTTTATCTATATGACTAAACTCTGTATCGGGAATAAACTCACAAAATTTTTTACAATTTTCTATTAATTGTGATTTAGAGTTTGGTAAAAAGGTGTTGCCTATGAAAATTCCAAGTAAAAAAATAGCTATTGCAAATATTGCATAAGCTAGATAATGCTTGATTTTAAAACTTGACATTTTTTTCATAATTGTTTATTTCTTCTTATAAATTTATTGGTTTAAGGTGGAGAGTAGAAGTATGATTAAGAGTTTGTTTGACGGAAATGCAAAGTGCTTCTTTAAATTAAAATATATTTAGAAATTCCAAACCTAAATATAAATATGAGAAAAGCTTTACTTTTACCTGTAATCTTTCTTTTGACGATATCAGGTTTAATTTTATATCTACACTATCAAACAAAAACAGAAGAGCAATTGATAAAAGAGTGTATGGCCATAGCACAAGAAGATAGAAAGACATGTTTTCCAGGTTCTAGACCTTTCATCATTTGCAAAATTAACGGCAGCCAGATTATTAAAACAGAAAATTTGAGTGATATCAAATGTGGTGAAACTATAATGTATACAGTTAATTTAAACTTAGCATCAAAATTACCCGAAAAATTTTATGCTTGTGCCTTGTATGATAAGTTGTTGAATGTAACGGAATGGCGTTGTATAGAACAAGTCTCATTTCCTGGTATGGCGAAAACATCTTATATAAACGGAAAAGTCTTGACTTGCCTTCATGTGCTTGAATCTAACTCAACCTCAATTATGTTTTTCTATAAGGGTGTTGTTCCAAACGTAACCAAAATAAATTTATTAGAATTTTATATTTTCCCTCCTGATGTTCCAGAAATCTCACAAAAATATTTTGAAAATAATCTTAATCTTGGAAAAAAAGTTTACGAGTTATACGGTAATGTAGTATGTTGAGAAAAAAAATAAAATTTTTGATTTTTTTCTCGTTTTTACTTTTTTTAGTAATTTTTTTAAGTATTTCGAAGGGAAATATCTACACCGAGACTGGCTGCTACAAAAGCGGGGACAAGAGAACTTATGATTGCTGGGCAAGTATCTCCTATAGAAACCCTTGTACCGAATTTTGTGGCTATGATGGTCCAAGTGGATGGGACGCAAAATCTTGCTGGATTAAAATTTGTATAGAGTCTGGTGCAGAGCCAATGCCGGAATGTTGTAATTATATCGAAGGATGCTCTCCATGCTGTATAAAGGGACAGTTTGGTGCGGAATGCGAAGTAGATGCAGATTGTCCGACTGATGGCTGGTATTGCTCTGGTTCGGTAAAGGAATACAGAGACTATTATTGTGGTAGCGTCTCAGGAAATTGTGAGTGTAAATACTCTACAAGCTCAAGGGAAGATTGCTCAGCAAAATCTTCTTACAATACTGGTGACACTGGTGATCAACCTACTGTTGCTGGAGGATGTTATGACTATACTGGTTGCTCTGCTGGTAATTGTATAGGCTCTCAACTAAATGAATACTGCTCAGGGAATTCTGTTTATGAATATTATGCAAATGGTGCGTCTTGTTCAGGCTACTGGAAAAACTGTGAAGATTACGAAAGCTTATATTGTAATTCAGAAGATGGTGATATTTACAGAAACGAATGGCAATGCTCAGGTTCTCCGGGATATTG
This sequence comes from Candidatus Aenigmatarchaeota archaeon, assembly GCA_038998335.1. Lineage (GTDB taxonomy): Archaea > Aenigmatarchaeota > Aenigmatarchaeia > CG10238-14 > SCSR01 > JAVZHQ01. The sequence continues at coordinate 59,767 of JAVZHQ010000002.1, forward strand.
TAATGACGGAGCCCCAGATACAAAAATATACGATTGTTCGAATAATTGCTCAGACTCAGATGGAGGAAGGTCATACTTTATTCGAGGAACTGTTACAGACAATAATTTATGCTCTTCTGGACAAACTTCTTGCCCAGTAACAACAAAAACAGATGAATGTATAAGCTCGACTGTTTTAAGAGAATATTTTTGCTCTGGAAATGATTACTCTTATGAAGATAAGGATTGTACTACCTTAGGTTCTGGATATACATGCTCTAACGGAAAATGTGTAGAAACTATTCCTCCTACTACAACCATAACTCCTAATGGCCATGCTTGGACTAATCAAGATGTAAGCTTTACTTTAACTTGCACCGATACTGGTTCAGGCTGTGCAAATACTTACTATAAAATTATAAACGACGGTGAATCTTGCGGAACAGGATTTTCAACAGGAACCTCAGGAACTGTTACTTGTCCTTCAAACTCAGTTTGTAAAAAAAGAGTTTGTTATTATAGTATAGATAATAGTGATAATGTAGAGAGCATCAAGGTAAGTAATATTTTCTACATAGATAAAGAACCACCAAGCACACCTTCACCTTCAGTTTCACCTTCAGGCTGGACAAATGTAAACTCATTTAACTTCAGTTGGTCTGTACCTAGCGATGGATCTGGTTCAGGAATTTCAGGTTATTACTGGCATACTAATAATAACCCGGATGCTTGGACTACTTCAACATCATTACCTCAAGGAAGTTATGCCTATCAAGAAGGAATAAATGTTTTCTACGTAAAAGCAAAAGATATAGCTGGGAATGAAGGTCCTTACGGAAGTATTAATTATTACTATGACAGCATTCCGCCAACTTTAATAAAATCTCATTCGCCTTTCAGACCAATAACAAATCAGCAAGTTTTATTTGAAGCAAACGCAAGCGACTCTTCTTCAGGATTATCTTGGATAAAAATTTATGTCGATGGACAAGAGGTAAAGACTTGCACTTACTCTGGAGAAAAAACTCTTCAAACTTGCAGATATATTGGTGGACCGTATTCTTATGGCTTACATACTTACTATGCTGAAGCAAAAGATATAGCTGGAAACTACATAAGAATACCAGCTACAGGAACAAATACTTTTGATGTCACAGCCTGCGGTAATGGAACCGTAGAAACAGTATATGGTGAAGAATGTGAACTCCCAAACACTCAAAACAATAATTATTGTGTAAACCCTCCTGATCATTGTGAATCTACTCCTGGAAAGTATTGTACTTATAGTGATTTGTACGGTAATTGTGATGAAAATTGTGTATGCGTACTTGATACTCCAACTTGCAAATGTTATTGGGGTGGTGACGGTGAAGGAGAAACTTATTGTAACGCTCAATGTGACTCAGATGATGACTGCTTACCAAGTTTAAGTGGAGATTATTGCTACTATAACAAAAAATGTTTGGAAGATTGCTCATGCTCAGAAGGAGATAAAATGTTTTGCCCTCAAACAGTTCCTTATTTTAATCCTAACACAAATACTTGCTACTATGGTGATAGGGGTTGTGACCAGAATGGATGTACCTTAAGAACTTGTATGCCTCAATCAAATGAAGCTTGTACACAATACGGATGTACTGGTGATATTGATTTTGATTTAAAAGTTGGGGTAGAAAAACTAAGCTCAACAGTTGACCAAAAAATTTCTATAAAAGTTTATGTTAGAAACATAGGAAATTATGAAGATGGCTATAAATTTGAATTAAAAACTACACAAAATGTCCAAGCAAAACTTTACGACGCTGAAATCAGAAATGTTAAACCAAACTCTTTAGTAACTAATACAATTGAAGCCAAAGTCTTGACCCAAACACAACATGCCGAAATTAATGTAACTGTTAGTTCTATTTTATTACCAGCGCGAAACAAAACAGCAGTGATAGGAATTAGAGCTGAAAAAGCAAACATGAGTGATTTAAGCACTTTTTCAATAATTTTGCTACTCTTAATTTCCATTTCAGTTTTAACTAAGGATGTCCTAAACCAAGAGTAAAAGCATAAACTTCAAAAAAATCTCCATTATAAACGTTTATATAAGAGTTTTCACAACCTAAAGGAACTTTTGTCCCACTTTTTTCATGTTTATTAGAAGCCCAAAGCAATAACCATATCAAAATCCATTTTTCTTCGTTATTTATACCACCTTCTGAAAAATCTGAAATCCAAGCAGCTTTTCCATATTTATCGTTAAGAACAACTGCTGGTGCTATCTCGTTAGCAGTAGTCTTAACATCAGCTTTCAAAAGAACTTTTCTCTCATCTTGTGCTATTATTTTATCATAATTTAAGAAATTTGAAAATTGATAGTTTTGACTGAAATTTACTCGCAAATATTTCCATGCTTCGTAAATGATATCTGAGGAACTTTCAGGTGCTCGAGAAAACTCTAAATGATGAAGATTTGAAAGTGTTCCAACTCCAGTTGTTAACCCAAAAATTTCTCTATGTCCGGAATCTGCGTTAATTTGTGCATAAGTTATATCTGAAACTTCAACTATTCCGTTACCCTCTGCCAAATATTTTTTCAAAGATTCAAAAGTTTCAGGAACGCTTAAGTCATTATACCCCCAGATTAGAAGGACATCAGAAACTGGAATTAAAGTTAAATCAGAAGATTTGATCTCAAATTTTATCTCTCTTTCGTTTATTTTCAAGTCAGTTAATAAATTGGTTAAATCGTTTATCACGTTGGCTGGACATTTACATGCTATGGTAATTTTTTTCTTTATCGCATTTTCTGTTTCTGACCATTCAACAATAGAGCTAGGGATTATTTTTCTTTGGTAAAGAGTTTCTTTTAGTTCGTCAAGATTAAAAGAATACTTGTAAAGCTCGTTATTCCTTTCTATTGAAAGGATTATGTCTCTAGAAAGTAGACTAAGCAAAGCTTTATCCCAGTTATGTTGGAAAGAAATTGGAGGAAAGAAAAAATTAAAGAGTATAAAAATAATTATAGCTGCAGTAATCATTTCAACAACAAAAATAAAACCTTTATTTTTCATTCACCACACCTGAACTATTAATTCAGCATAACCTCCTGAAGAAAAGGCTGCTATTCTTCTCACAGTTATGTTTGTTGCAGTAATAACAACTTTTGGAGGAAAACAGTTAATTAAAAGCTGGTTGTTTGATAAATCAAACAAAATCAAAGAAAAATCAAAGTCAGAACCAATCTTTTCCTTAACCTTGTAATAATCCTGATTGCAAAAACTTTGAAGCGAATTAATTTTTGCTAAGTTTAAAAGGTTTGTTTTATTTTTTAAGTCGTCTGAAAGTCCAATTCTTTTAACCGAATCTAACACAAGAGTTTCCCAGTTTGCTGGTTCGCCAAAATCGTTTATCAAAAGTTCAGAAATTTGATAAGCTTCCAATCTTTTTCTCTCACTTTCCATTTCCTGAAGATAAAGAGGGTAATATCTTAACAGTAAGAAAAAAATGTAAGCTACAAAACTTATAAAAATCCCCATAGAAGCTATGTACTCAACAAAGCTTAGCTCGCCCTTCATCATACTCCCATTATCCCGAAGTTTACAAGTATAAAGAAAGAGCCAAAAGTAATGATAGCCATTATAATGCTATGCTTAAGCCCTGCTATAGCTGAACCTTCGCTAATTTCGCCTGCAACCAAACCACAAAATATTGATTCAACTATTGCCATTAAAAAGAACAAAGAAGTATAGTAAGAGCCCATGTTTTCCAGAGCTCTTATGTTACCAAGGTTAAAAACTGAGGCAATACTCCCTAAAATGTCACAAAAAACACAAGAAAGTTGAGAACAAAAAGCACAAGGGTTTTGCAACCCAATCATTTCTAATTGACCTACAGTTTCTACTTTAAATATAGGGACCATAAGCCTGTTTATTCCAACCACTATACCTATAAACAAAAAGTTTATTATATACATGAGAACAACATATTGGCTTAACAAACTTTTCCTTTCTTTTTCGTAATCATCAAGAATTGTCATGTTTTCTGCAACAGTTTCTAGAGTAGAGATTATATCTCCTCCAGAAAGATAAGCTTCTTTTATTATCTTGGAAACTACGGTAAGCCTTTTGCTTGCTCTAACTCTTTCTGCAAATTGATCTAAGACTTTGTCAAAAGACATGCCCCAAGAAATTTGAGATGCCATTTTTTTAATTTCTGGTGTAAGTTTTCCGTACTCATACTTGCTAGCTAAAATTACAGAAGTGTGAAGAGGAGAGCCTGACCTTAAAGCTTCAATAACATCTCTTAAGAAGAACGGAAACTTTTCTTCCATTTCTTTTATTTCTCTAGTTTTCATATACCTAAAGAAAAACAAAGGACCTGCTATTGCAAAAGCTGAAAGAATTATCGAATTTCCCAAAACTGCTCTATCATTACTGACTATTCCTACTATCAAGAAAAAACCAGAGGCTGCTAAAGAAGCTAATAAAACTTTTGTGTTTGTTGTAAGTTCAAACTTTTCAACATAAACCTTAGCTTTTTTTTCTTTTGTTTTAGCTTTTTTTTCTTCTTTAACCTTCATTATTCTCCGCCTGGACTTATGCTTTTAACGAAAATTATGAAAGCTACAGAAACAATTGGTAAGAAAATAAATATTATCACAAACTGAAGGAAAATTATGTTACTTCCTATCCCTGCCAAACCACTAAAAATTGCTGAAAGAATTGTGAAGAAAACTGCACCAAGAATTATTGCTGTTATGTAAATCTCTATAAACATGGTTAACTGATGGGAAAACTCATAAAGCTTTCTTCTGTATTCTGTCATAAAAGTTCTTGCTTTTTCTCTTAAGAACAGGTTAATGTCACCTCCTGTTCTGTTCATGGATAATAAACCCCAGAAAAGTTCTCTGAGATTTTTTGAAGGAGCTCTTTCTACTCCTCTTTCTAGTGCTGTATTTATATCCATACCAAAAGTTTCTGTATCGTTAACTATTGAGTTTATTTCTTCCGTAAAATAACCATACTCGCTGTAAGTAGAGAATATTTTAAAAACTTTATGTAAAGGTACTTTTGAGCCTGCGATTGTTGATAAATAAACAGAAGCGAAGGGTAAAATCTTATCTATTTCTTTTGCTCTTTCTCTTATCACAAGTTTTGGGTAGCTCATCATGGAATAAAAGAATGTCAAGGAAAAAAACACAGAAATAGTAAAAGAAAAAATAAAGCTAAACAAAGGGTTTTGAGAAAGTATGACAAAAATAAGGCAAAGCATGGGAAATTCTGCACAAAAAACTATTAAGCTTGTTAAAATTGCAACGCTTATGTATTCTTGAAGGGAATACCCCATTCTTGCTCTTTTTAAGTCTATTTTTACTTCTGTATAATAGGGAAGAAGCTTTTCTCCCCACTCACCAAAGTATTTCATAGCCAAGCTTGTGTAAAAACCCACTATTTTCCACCCATTATAGAAGCTAAAACTTTTTCTGGAGAAGTGTAGTACATGTTAAAAACATTATAAACATCTTTATATCGAGTTATATTCTTTTCCATCATCCAGTTTAAAACAACCATTCTTCTTTCTAGTTCTTCCTTTACTTGTTGCTCAGTTAGTCCCATAAATTCAGCAATTTTCTTCAGAGTCATGCTTTTGTTAACAACAACAATTTTATCTCTACTGGCATCCCACTTGAAAACTTCATTAACTATAGGCTCTTTTGTTTCAGGGTCTATTCCGATTATCTCTACAATCTGATTAACTTTCCTGACATGTTTTTCTCTATACCTTACTCTTAATAGGAAAACGACTAAATCTAAACTTCCTATCAAGCTAGCAGGTAGAGAAATTGGAGGAGTTGTCAACCTATCTATAAGCTTATTAATATTTTCTGCATGGATAGTTGCTAAAGAAGGATGTCCAGTTGCCATTTCTTGGAAAAGAACATAAGCTTCTCTTCCTCTTACTTCGCCAACAACTATGAAATCGGGTCTTTGTCTTAAGCTCTCTTTTAACAAATCGAACAAATCTATCTCTCCTCTTAACTTTCTATCTTCAGTTCCTATAGCAGTTCTCGCAACGTAAGGAACCCAGTGCGGATGAGGAAGTTTAAGCTCAGGAGTATCCTCTATTGAAACTATTCTTTTTTCTGGTCTAATGAAAAGCGAAAGCACGTTAAGTAAAGTTGTTTTTCCTGAGGCAGTTCCACCAGCAACTAGAATACTTCTTCCAAAGTCAACAGCAAGCCAAAGAAAAGCTAAGGATGGGATATCAATAGTATTATACTTAAGAAGATGGATTGGTGTTAAAGGTTCTATCGTAAACTTTCTTATGGTAAAGTTTGAGCCTCTTCTTGCTATATCCGTAGCCAAAGCTGCCTGAACTCTACTTCCGTCAGGAAGTGAGCCACCAACGAGTGGAGTAGCTACTGATATAGATTTTCCACAAAGCTGAGCAAGTCGATGAATAAAGGAATCTAGCTCGTCAGGGTCTTCAAAAACAATATTAGTTACTATCGAACCTAGCTTGGGGTTTCTGTGAAAAACAAATATAGGAATTCCTACCCCATCACAACTTATATCTTCTATGTTTTCATCTTCCATCAAGGGCTCGATTCTTCCTAAACCTATAAAGTCTCTTTCTATGTAATACCTGATGATAAGTTTTTCTTTTTCGCTTACTTCTATTTTATAATAACTTAGCAAATCGTCTATAGTTTTATAAAGATAATTCTTCATTTCAAATTTTTTCAACTTTCCAAACTCTATATCAAGCTTTTCTTGGATTAGCTCTTTAAGCTTTTTAATTGTTTCTTTCAATCTATCGGTTAGCTCAGGTTCGATGACTTGATAAATGTATTTGTTTAAAGAAGAGTCCCAAAAAATTTTTGCATAGGCAAAAACAAGTTCGTCCTTTTGAGGCTTTCTTGGTATTAAAGGATAAGCTAAAGTGATTTTTCTCCTTTCTTCTTCTGTTAAAGGAATTTCCCCTATTTCAATCTTTTCTGGTATAAACTCTGGGATTTCTATTCCGTCTAAAAGTTTTGGTTTTTCCACAGGTTTTTTCTCTTCCTTTTCTTCAACTTTCTCTTCCTTTTCTTCAACTTTCTCTATCTTTATTGGAATTGTGATTGGAGCTAAGCCTTGCAAACCTAGTTGAGAGGGCAAAACCTGAATTCCTTGTTTACTCATGTATTTTTTATAACCTTCTCTTGCCCTTCTTAAAAAGTTTCTTAAAAGCTCGACCATATTATTCTACCATTAATTTATTTTCTATTTTGCTAAATGTTAAAGTTAATGGTTTTGTTGATATAGCACTACCTTCTGAATCAATAGAAGAGTTCAAGTTATGTAAGGAAAAAAGGTACCTTCTTCCGTCTACTAAAATTATCTCCCAAACTCTGCCTGCTTTAATTATAAACTCATAGCTTGTCTTTGAGCTAGTTACTATTCTAGAATAATCACATTCCTTACAGGAATTTTTCAAAGTTATGGCTACAGAAGAAATGTAATCGCTTGTTAACTTTGCGTTTCTATAAGCTAATTCGCTAGTAAAATAATCTGATTGTGCTCTGAAAAGACTGCCTATGCCTAGAAATACTATAAAACCTACGACAAAAAATATAACAAACTGAAGTATGTAAGTCTGGGCTTTTTTCATTTCTACCCAAAAAGTATTTGGACTTCTGTGATAATCAATTTATTGGTTTGATCAAGCTTTGGCTCGCCTAACCTTGAGATTCTTATGGCATTACCAGTAGAAGTAGTAGAAGAAGGGTCCCTTGGTAGAAGTCTTATTTGATGAATTTTCCCGTCTTCTGTAAGGTTTCTAAACCATATTCTGTAGGTAATAGTAAAACCGTCTCCTGAGCTATCAGCCTTAGCTAGAACAACACTTGCATCGTCTAAACCCAAGTACCCTGGAGAAATAGTGCTTGAAGTCTTAAAAGGTATCCAGCCTATGTCAGGAGCTATGTTTGTTTCTTTGCTCCAGAAAGCAAATTCGATGGAATTGTTTTGAGGCCCAGAATAATCGTAAGGATAAAGTCTCCATGAACCACTAACCTCAGAATTGAAAGTTTCTTCCCCACCATTTCTTGCTATATTTTCAATTTTTTTAACTAAGGAATTTGAATTTTCTCTATCGAAATAGCTAGCAACTTTTTCCACATTTGCAACTCCTTGCTGTTTTTGGATGATTGGCATTCCCCATAAGTAAGCTGAGGTTGTTAGAGCTGCTGCTAAAAGAATGATAATGACAGCAGTAACCACATCTGTTTGGGCTTTTAATCCCATAATTTACACTTTTACAGGCTTAGTGTATAAAGCTGGTCTAGTTATTACCGGTCTCTTAAGCTTTTCGCTTATTTCACTTAGAACATTTAATACTGACTGATTATTTTCTATAATTTTTTGGTTTTGCTCTATGAGTTTTTCTATTTTTTCAGTTAAAGGCTTAAAGGAAGGTTGAGTTTCTTCTGGAGCAGAAGCTTTTATGTAATTCAAAAGCTCGTTTAAATTCTCTATTAGTTCGTCCATTCTTGCTGGTAGTTTAGAAATTTCTATTCTTAGAGCATCATTAGCCTTTGCAAGCTCATCTACTAGCTGCTGATTTATTCTAACTATTTCTATTATCTCTTTAAGCATTCCTTTACTGTCAGTAACTCCTATCGAGCTTTCTAATTGCTCGATTCTTCTTTCTAGCCTTCTTAAGGGAGATAAAGGAACTATTTCAACTTCTTCTGTAGCCTCATCGCTAACCATTAATTCACCTAACTAAATATTTCTTTTAGAAATTAATAAAAGTTATCTTAAGCTTATACTTCTTCTTCACTGGGCGTTGGTGTTGAAGGTGCAGCTTTCTCAAGCTTGCTTGCTGCTATAACATCATCTATTCTCAATATCATCTCTGCAGCTTCTGCAGCTGATTTTATAGCTTGTAGCTTTACTTTTAATGGTTCTATAACTTCCATCTCTTCCGCATCCCTTACCTTTCCGTTGAAAATATCTAGGCCATAATAAGTTTTTCCTTGCTCGTGAGCTGCTCTTAGCTCGACAAGCATGTCTATCGGATCCAAACCTGCATTTTCTGCTAAGCTTCTTGGTATAACTTCCATAGCATCTGCAAAAGCAAGTATTGCTAATTGCTCTCTACCAGAAAACTTTTCTGCAAACTTTCTTAACCTTCTTGCAATCTCTGCTTCTGGTGCTCCAGCCCCAGGGATCACTTTCCCTAGCTCAAGAGCAGAGGCTACTGCTCCTACTGCATCTTCCACACTTCTGTCAACCTCGTCAACAACATGCTCTGTACTTCCCCTTACTAGAATTGTTACTGCTTTTGGATCTTTGCATTCGCGAACAAAGGTCATGGCTTCTCCTGCAATTTTCTTTTCTTCAACAATCTTTGCAAAACCTAAATCTTCTGGAGTCAAGTCATCTAAGTTAGTGACAATTCTTCCTCCTGTAGCTTTTGCTAGAGCTTCCATGTCTGAGCGTTTAACTCTCCTGCAAGCTAAAATTCCTTCTTTCGCAAGATAATGTTGAGCTAAATCATCTATTCCTTTCTGGCAAAAAACAACGTTTGCTCCACTTGCAACTATTTTCTTTACCATATCTTTTAGCATTTTCTGCTCTTGCTCTAGAAAAGCTTGCATTTGCTCAGGAGAGGTTATCCTAATCTCAGCATCAGTTTCTGTTTCCTTTATTTCTAGAGCACAATCTAGTAAAGCTATCTTAGCATTTTTAACTACTTTTGGCATTCCTGGATGAACTACTTCTTTATCTATAACAATTCCTTTTATAAGTTCTGTATCTTCTGAAGAGCCTCCATGCTTCTTTTCTCTTTTTATATTTTCCCTGTTAACAACAATCTTTCCGTTTTGCACTTCTGCTACTGTTCTTACTGCTTCAACAACAAGCTCAGCTATTTTTGGTGAAGCTTTTTCCATCGATTTCCCAGACATTGCTGTGATTGCAATTTTTTTCAAAATTTCTTTATCTTCGAGGGAAACGGGTTTTGCTATTTCTTCAAGAATCCTTAAGGCTTCGTCTTTAGCGATTCTAAAACCCTTTGTTATAACTGTTGGATGAATTTCTTGGTCTAAAAGCTCTTCTGCTTTTTTTAGAAGTTCGCCAGCAAGAACTACTGAAGTTGTTGTACCGTCGCCTACCTCTTCATTTTGCGTTTTTGCAACTTCTACCATCATCTTTGCTGAAGGATGCTCTATTTCCATTTCTTCAAGTATAGTTACTCCATCGTTTGTTATTACTATATCTCCAACAGAATCCACTAGCATCTTGTCCATTCCTTTTGGGCCTAATGTAGTTCTTACAGCATCTGCAACTGCCTTAGCTGCAGCTATATTATTTCTTTGAGCATCTCTTCCAACAGTCCTTAAAGTGCCTTCAGGCAATATCAAGACTGGTTGCCCACCCAACTGACCAATTAAAGCTTTTCCGTTAGTCATATCATCCCTCCTATTGAATCAGAAATCTTAAATGTGTATGTGGGTATACAAGTATTTAAGCTTTACTCTACCTTTTCTTCCATTAATTTTTCTAATTCTTTTACACTCTCTATTTCAGGAATTTCTGATTCTAAGATTATTGGCACTTCTTCCACAGATTTTTTTTCACATTTTTTCGCAACAAAAGCACATCTTGAAGAAAAAAGAAAAGACATTCTTTTAATAGAGATAGCATCTTTCTCTATTTTTTTTGTATTTTTAGAAAGGCTTACTATCATTGAAAATTTTTCTCTTCCAACAATCTCAAAAGGAGCAGAATAAGTTGGGCTGTTAGTTAAACCTATTCTTGAAAACTCTTTAGAAACTTTTTCTTGAAATTCATTTTTTGGCTTAAGATAGGCTGGTTCGCAAGCTTTAAGCTTGAAAGGAGATTTTAAATCAACTTTAAGAACTCTTTCCAAACTTCTTACAGTCTCTAAGGAAGGGTTAACTTTTTTGTTCTCTATTTCATATAAAGCCTTTTTTGTTACTCCAACTAACTTTGAAAGTTCTTCAAGAGTAAAACCTAATTCTTTCCTTCTGCTTTTCAAAATTTCAGCATCTATCGGAACTACGTGCTTTCCTTTTGTAGCTTCTATTTCTGGAACTTCTTCTTCTAGAAATTTTTCAAAAAAATAAGGGGTAATGACCGGTAAGTTAAACCTTGAATAGATTATTTCTTTTTTCAAGAATTCTCTGTTTGTTTTTAATGAAATTACTAAAGGGTAAGCAGAGAGAAAGTATGAAATTGTTTTTAAGCTTAAGGCTTGCTCTTTTGTTAGACCATCTATATTGATTAAAGCTTTTATTAGAAGTAAAAACTCTTTTTTTGCTGCTATGTCAAAAGCTCCCTCACTAACCAAAACTTGAAATCTACGAGAAAGCAAAGAATTAACTATTTTTTCAATCAAAAAAGATTTATTAAACATTTGCATCCAAATAATTATTGATAAAGAAAAGGTTAATAAATGTGCATGTAAGTATACAAGGGCCTATAGCTCAGCCTGGTTAGAGCAATCGCCTTATATGGCTCGCTTTCGTGAGAAAGCGATAGGTCGAGGGTTCAAATCCCTCTAGGCCCATAAATTAACCTATAAATCTCTTTTCCTTAGTAATTTAATTATGGTAAAAATAAAAATGAATTGGTCTGGAGTTTTATATGGTGGTTTCGGATGTGAACTTGCTTTGTGCGGTGCGATTGCTGCTTCTTCGTCAAATGACATCTTATGTAAAATAGCTGGCATTACTCTTGTTGTTTCAGGTTCCATGATTGCGTATGCTGGTTTTGTTGAAGACACTATGTATGAAAAGTATAAACTACATGAAGCACTTTATAAAGGCTTAAAAAATTTATATAAAAAGTTGATAAGATAACAGTGTAACTATTTTTACTTCTCTTATATTTTCTTTCAGACTACAATGCTCATAAATCCTTCTGCTATTAGAAAGTAAATTGCTAAAGTTAATATATCGCTTAGCAAGGTTGCTAAAGGTCCGGTTGCTATTGCCGGGTCTTTCCCAATTTTTTTGAAGAAAAGGGGTAAAAGACTTGAAACCAAAACTCCAGCAAACATCCCAACAAATAATGCTGTTCCAACTATACAGCTTAATAAAAAATTTCTCCACCCTACTAAAGCGATTAAAGCAAGTGTTAGAGAACAAACAGAAGAAAGAGCAAGAGTAACTTTAAGCTCTCTTATCATGTAAGACTTAACAGAAAACTTTGGGTCTAAAGCTATACTCCTTACTATCAAAGTTTCTGATTGGGTTCCTATGGAATCTGTTATGTAAACCATAACTGGAATGAAAGAAGCCAAAGCAAGGAAAACGCTTAAAACACTCTCAAAAAAAGTTACTATTGAAGCTGCTATAATTCCGCCAAAAATTCCTACTAAAAGCCATGGAAGCCTTGATTTAACCATGTGCTTAGCAGGAGATTTTATTGTTGTATATTCCTTCCCTACTTTGTGAAACAAACCGCCAAACTTAAAAATATCTTCTCTTACTTCCTGATTAAAAATTGTTAGAATTGTATCATAAGGAACTACTCCAAGCAAATGATTTTTCTCGTCTACTACAGGAACTGCTTTTATTCCTTTTGAAAGAGCAAGATAAACTATCCTTTCCTGATGAGTTCTTGGATGAACAAAAACCAAATCTTTTTTCATGATGTCTTTAGCTTTCAGTCTTTTATTTTTAGCTTTCATAAGTTCTTTAATGGAAAAAACTCCACAGAGGACTTTTTCTTTATCTACAACGTATATATAATCCAAAACCTCAAATTTTTCTGCATCCTTAGTTAAAATTTTCTTAACCTCTTCTAAAGAAGAATCAACGCTAACTATAGGAACTTCTTTTATCATTAAAGATTCTGCAGTTTTTAAACTTTTTTGCTCCATTAAACTCTTCAAAAATAATTTCTTCAATCTTACTTAAAAACTTGCTTAAATTAATAAAAGCAAAAGAATAAAAAGAGAGTATGGAAATAAAAGAAGCTTTTGGAAAAGTTGTTAACCTTTCTCACAAGAGTTTGGAAAAAGCGCTTGAGGTTTTAGAGTTAACCAAAGATAAACTTGAGAAAAACATAAAAAATAAGAAATTCCTAATTCCTCATAAAAACTTTGACTTAATAATCGATTACAAACCAAACTCAAAACAAATCGTTCTTTATTTAACTCCAAAAAAATGGAGTAAAAAGTTGTTAAAAAGCTTAAAAGAAGGGAACGAATTTAAGTCTATGGTTGTTCTTTTAGGAAATACAAAAATTCTTAAAAGTGATTTTGACATAAGAATAGGTGCTTTTGGTATTCCTAGCTCTGAACTCGTAAGAGCAGTGATTCAGCATAAATCATAAAGATTTTTCTATTAGCTCTAAAATTGTTTTAGGCAGCAAATCTCTATTTTTCTCTGTAACTTCTATAATTTCACCAAAATCTTTAAATTTCCCAACAAAATTTCTATGCAATACTGCAACTAAAGGTTTTTCTGAAAGAAGAACTTGCGTGAGTTTTTCTCTAAACTTTTGACTGAAAAATTCCATCTTCCCTATTTCGTCTATTGCTATTATATCACATTCTTTAAGTGCAAAATCAACTGCTTTTAAAGCGATTCTCTCGAATTCTTCTAAGTTTATCCCATAACTTCCAAGCATCGGACCAATTTTTATGTCTTTGCTTGCTAGAATTCCAACTTCATTAGAGTAAATATCTTTGACGCAAAAGCCAACTCTTCTTCCCCCTTCCCTTATTTCAGGAGTAATGAAACCACCAACTCTTCTTCCTTTTTCTTTAAGTGCAGATACAACTTTCTCTAAAACAGCTGACTTTCCACTTCCAGATTTTCCTGTTAGAAAAATTTTCATAATTATTTTCTAATAGGTTGATTATTTTAAATATTTCACAGAACTAACAATAGGATATGATTAAAAAAATGTTCTTAGTTATTTTCCTACTAATTTTTTTATTGTTAGCTTTAAACTATTCTAACACAGGCCTTGCTTTTTATAGTCAAAGTTTTAGTTTAAGCTTATTCTTGGGATTTTTCTTTTCTGTTGTTTTATTGTTTTTAATTTTCAGAAGAAGGGAAAGAAAAATTCTTGAAAAAACTGGCATAAAGGAGCAAGTTGAAAAAAATGAAATAGTTCAAAAGTATAGCTTAACAAGCTATGTTGAAAAATTAAGAAAAAGTATAGACTACGTTAGCAAAATTTACAATAACATGAAGGATAGACTTAATTCACTTGGGTATTTGGAATCCGAAGAGACGAAACATTTAGAAGAAAAGAGCAAGATTGTTGAAGAAATTCTGGATAGCTTGTACGATGCTTTAGAAAACCTCAAAAAAGGAAAAGAATACAACTCTGTTAGTAGTGTAGAATATGCTCTAGGTATAGCACAAGATTTAGCTTATTCTGATTTGACCGAAAACCTTCAAGCTCTTGCTACAAAAATGAGGGAAGCTTATACTTTGAAAAGTATCAAATTAAGAGAGCTTAAAAAATAGCAACTTGAATTTAAATATTTAGAGCAAACAATTTTAAATTATGCTCAAGAAATTTTTGGTAATTTTTGGAATATTTCTTTTTTCTTTTATTTCTTACTTGTTCTTAAGTAGTCCTACAGCTATGAGTGTTTCACAAACAAACCCAAACTTTTGGTTTCCTCTCAGCATTTCTATAACTTTTTTAATTGTTCTTTTGCTTCTTTTAAACATAGACGAAAGAAAACTAGCAGAAAAAGTAGGAATTCTGAAAAAAATAGAGGAGCAGGAAGCTATAGAAAGAGTAAGAGAGGTTAGAAAACAGTTTGGTCTTGAGAAATATTACGAAGAACTTAGAAGAGCTAGGGAGAAGGCTGAATCAATTTATCATAATATAAAGAAAGAGTTTGAAAAAAATGAAATTAGTGGTTTAAAAGGTGATGAAGTTAAATTATTCTACGCAAAATCCATGGTTGACGAGCTTTATGGAGCTATGCACTATTTAAAACTTAAAAAACCGAACAAAGTAATAAGATACTTGGAAGATGCTAGAAGAGCTTGTGAAGAGTTAGGCTATTCTGACTTTGCTGAAGAACTCTGGCTTTTGCAAGGAAAGATGGAAGTAACTTATAATCAACAGAAAAAAATGCTAAAAGATATTCAAGAAAAAATGTGGAAACCCTTTAATGAATAATAGCGGGGGCACGATTTGAACGTGCGACCTTTACCCCAGACTTAAGTCTGTCCGGGTGTCACAAGAGCAGCCTTATGAGCCATTCGCAAAACTTCGGCGAGCACTCCAGGCTGCTCTACCCCGCTTTTACAACTTATATTAAATTTGATAGAAACATAATTTAAATACTTTTACCAATAGAGTGGTAATTTTTGCTTTATTTTTAACTTTGAAAGTTGTAAACCTAATTATTTACCCAAAAAACACTTTTTCATCATGTACCAAGAAAAAGGTGTTCTGAAAAGAGTGAAGGACTACATAAAAAGTTATTTTACTTTACCTTCTTTACTTGGTGGTGCTACGGGAACTGCCATAGGTTATTGGGGATCTTTAACCGCAATCTCTCTTTACGATATAATAACAAATAAATTACCGCAAGCGATCCAAACAGGCAATTTAAACGTTTTTCTTTATTCAAGTTATTGGGAACCGGCAGGAAAGATTGCTTTTGTTAGTGGAATCGCAGGCTTAATTCTAGCAAGAAGAGTAGAAAGGTCAACAATTTCTTTTCTCAAAAAAATCTTAAGGTGATTAAATGCTTCCGCTCTTTAACGAGCTAGAAGAAAAAACAATAAAAAAAGAGGAGCTTTTGGAAATTTTCAAAGAATTTGGACTAAGTGAATATGAAACAAAGGTTTATTCCGCTTTACTATTTCTTGGTTCCTCAAAAGTTGGGAAAATAAGCAAAGTGTCGAAAGTACCACAATCAAAAATTTATGGCGTGCTAGAAGAGCTTACTCAAAAGGAGTTAGTTGAGATTTTTGACGGTAGACCAAAGGAGTTCAAAGCAGTACCACCAAAAATAGCTTTTAAGAACCTTTTAGAGAGGAAGGAAGAAGAAGTTAAAATTCTTAAGAGTAGGATAGAGTTTTTGATAAAAGCTTTTAAACCTTTTGAAGTTAACGAAGAATTTGGTCAAGGAATTTGGGTACAAAAAAACGAAAAGAGTTGGGAAGTTCTAAACAGATTTTCTAGCATGTTAGAAAATTGCAAGAACTATGCTTTTGACATAACAAAAGATTTTTCCTTAACCTCTTCTTTTAGAGATTCTTTAAGAAAATGTGCAAGAAACGGCGCAAAGCTTATGGCAATAAGCACAACAAAAATTACCAGAGAAAATTTTCCCAAGGTTAAGTGGTTTTGTGATAATGGCTTAAAAATAAAAATTTTTGAAACCGAAAATCATCCAAGAGTCTTGGTAATAGATGGAAAAGAAGTTGGGGTAAAGCTCGAAAGCGATTCAAAAAAATTTTACTTCCAATTCCTTTGGTCAAAAAATAAGTCTTTAGTTAGAATTTTTGACAATTATGCAAAAACTTTATGGAGAATTGCAAAGCCTTTAAGAGTTACATAATAACTTGGAGATTGAAATCATTCTAGTTTTTCCTTTCATCCCTTTTTTTACTTCTTTTACTTTTATTAACTTAACTTGGTTAAGATGATTTATCAAATCTCTAAAGGCTCTATCACTTATCGGCCTTTCAACTCTCTTGCAATATTCTTCGTACAATTCACCTGAAGTCAAGCTTTTTCTCTCCTTCAATATTTCAAGAATAATTTTCTCATTTCCGCTTACGCTTTCTTCCAAGATTTTTGGTTTTGCAGGCTTAATCTCAGGCAGAACTTCCTTAACATGCGAAACTTTAAGTTTGTTAGAATTTTCACTTTCTGCCAACCTACCTGCTTTTAACAAGCATTCTAACCCAACTCTCACATCACTTCCTTTTTGAACTGCAAAATTTGCTACCAGAATGGCTACCCCTTCTTCCACAGAATGAAAAGCATTCTTAATTCTTTCCTCAAGAATATCTTTCATCTCTTGCAAGCTGTACGGCTTAAATTCGATTTCCTCTATTCTCAGGCTACTTTTTATTCTTGGGTCAAGCTTAACAAAAACATCTTTAAAGTTTGAAATA
Source organism: Candidatus Aenigmatarchaeota archaeon (assembly GCA_038998335.1). GTDB lineage: Archaea > Aenigmatarchaeota > Aenigmatarchaeia > CG10238-14 > SCSR01 > JAVZHQ01. The sequence continues at coordinate 76,862 of JAVZHQ010000002.1, forward strand.
AAAACAAGACAAACTGGGTTTTTTAAGTACTGATTTATTCTTAACAAATCGTAAAGAACTTCTTCACTTTTGAAGATTAGTTGGTCGACCTCATCTAAACAAACTACTAAACCTTTTTTCGTCTTCCCTAAAAATTCAATTAACCTTTCGAGAACTTCATCTTTGCTTATCCCTCTTCTTGGAACAAATATTTCCAACTCGTTTGCTATTTTTGTGAGAATAGAAAGAGCAGTATTATAGCTCCAACAATTTATGTAAATTGTTTTCACACTTTCGCTAAACTCTTCAAACTCCCGAAAAACAAATTTAACAACATGAGTTTTTCCTATTCCTGGTGGACCAAAAATGAAGGTGTTTTGTCCTGCTAAGCCTTTTGCTACTGGCATTAAATTTCTTGCTATTTGTTTTATCTTATCTTCTCGATGAGGCAAAAACTCTGGTAAGTAATCTGGAGATAAAACTTCCTCATTTTTAAAAATTTTTGATTCAATTTCTGAAAAAGTATTCATAAAACTTCCTTCAATTTTTTAATCGATTCCTCTTTTGTTTCTATCAAATAAGGTCCTAGTCTTGGACCTTTCTCTACTTTTAAGAGAATTTTGTAGAGAAGTTTGAAGAAACTTGCTGGTTTAATTCCATAACTTCTTGAAATTTCAAAAATTTTTGTCTGTACTTTTTCTCCGTCTTCTTCTTTTTCTAGATTTTCAACAAGCTCTTTTATTGCTTTCTTTTCCTCTTCAGAAATTTCTACTTCAGCTTCTATCTTTTCGTCTTCAACCCAATTCTTAGCAAACTCGAGTTTTTTCTTCAGATCTTCTATTAATTCTTTATCAACTTCTCTTACAAGTTTCATTTTCTTTAGCTTTTCTAAAGCAAATTCAAGCTGATTTTTTTCTGGTAGTATCCTTGCAATCTCAACAAGCCTTAAGTAAGGAATGCTTAAAGACGGTTTTTTAGGCGGACTGAGAAAATAAACATACTCAAAAAGTCTTTTTGCGTTCGTCAAGTCTCTTTCGTTTTCAACTTTTTCTAGCCCAAAATAAATTCTCTCAAGCTTGCTAAGTTCGTCCATATACTTTGGGATATCCGTAACATCAAGCTCTCTTGTTCCTTCAAATCTTTTGAACATTAAAAGAATCAAGCTTTGAACGCTGCCATACCGAAACCAAACTTGGGGAGTAAAAACATTTCCATAAGATTTTGAAATTTTTTTACCTCCTTTTTCTAGAAACATTTCGTATACTATGTGAAGAGGCGGTTCAAAACCTAGAACTTCTCTACAAATTGTGTCGTTAACTCTAACCGAGTCATGAATGTCTTTCCCATAAGCTTCAAAAACAATTCCTAAGGTTTTCCATCTTGCTGCAAACTCTCCTTTCCAACTTAGTTTTCCGTTTCCCTTAAAGTAGCTTGCCTCACCTTTATAACCACAGCCCTTAACTATAATTTCTTTTCCGGTGTTCAAGTTTTTTCCCACAAATTGTTGGTCGCAAACATAAAGCACTTTATGCTCTTCAGGAATAAGCTGATAAGCTCGGGTTGTGTAGATTTTTCCACATTTTTCACAAACAGGAAAATAAGGAAGCATTTCCACAAATTTTTCTTGCCCAAGTAAATCTTTCACTATTCTTCCAATTTTTTCCGCGTTCAAAAGAATTTGCTCTATTTCCTTGTCTAAAACTCCTTTTCTATAGTTTTCTGTTCCAGATTGGAAAGTGTAATCTATCCCAGCCTTTTCTATAGCTTCTATAAGCAAGGAGCTCATATGCTCGCCATAACTTGAATGACATTTAAAAGGATCTGGAATGTCAGTAACAGGCACTCCTATATAATCTTCGAGCCAGTTTGGCATGGTTAAAGGAACCTTTCTTAAGCCATCTCTATCATCAGAGTAAGCAATAAACTCTGATTTAAAGCCTAAATCTCTCAAACCCAAAGTTACCCCATACTGTCTAATAACATCACCAAAACTACCTAGATGAGGAAAACCGGAAGCTCCTAAGCCTGATTCTGTCCTTAAAACTTTTAACTTCCTTTTTAATTTCTCTTCTCTTTCAACTATTTGCCTTGCTATTCTATCAATCCAGAACTCATACTTTTTCTTTTCCATTTCTCTCAACTTTTAAAAAGTTTGTGGGCCTGCCAGGAATTGAACCTGGTTCTTGGCGTTGTAAGCGCCACGTCCTACCGTTAGACTACAGGCCCTTATGCCAATATTTATTTGTATCGAGTAAACTAATAAATTATTTTTCTCAAAGCTTAAGAGAATGTTCAATCCTTATAGGTATTTCCTTTGATTTTTTATTTTTATCGTCTTCTAAAATTTTATAAGCTTTGATTAAACCATAGCTAACGTAAGAAACATTTCTTCTAAAGAACTTTTCTTCAAATTCAGCTCTTGCCCATAAAACTATCTCCAAGTCTTTTGCCACATCTAAATCATCCGGAGATAAATCTATTTTGCCGTTCGGATGTGAATGATACTGAAAAAACAAATAGCTTGGATTAAATTTCTTAAACATTCTAACGTACATTTCTGTTCTTTGATTGTCAACTTCATTGTAGCTAGCCTTTTCAAAGACAGGAACTACACCCTTCAAGTAGAATTTTTTATCTTTCTCCATTCCATAAACAAAACCACTAAATTCTGTTCTAGCAAGAGCCGATATTCTTGCCAGCTCTGTTAATCTAATAGCATCTACTGTTGACAAACAAATCTCTTCTATTTCTACCATAAGAATTAAAAACAATCTTAAAGTTTAAATTTCTAATTTCTAACCTTAAGAAAATCAGAATATTCAAGAATTAACTCTTCTGGAACAAGTATTTTCTTGTAGCTTAGAATTCCTTTTTCAGCAAGCTTTTTATCAGAAGTTAGAAGAGTTAATTTTTCTCTTTTTGAAATGAACAAGTGTAAAGCATCTTTTGCTTCTAAACCAAAATTTTTTACTAAGTTAGCAATTGAAGAATTTAGACTAAACTCTTCTATTATTTCTGCCTTACTTTCTTCTAGAAACTTTTTAAGGAGGAGTGAAATTTTATTTTTATCTAATTTAAATTCCTTTTGCATTACTTCAAAAACCTCTGCCAAAACCCAAGAAGAAACAAAAATCTTAAAGTTATTGTTTAAACTTAAAGCCTTGATTATAAACGGGACTTTTCTTTTGTTGATCATGTTTTTAAAGTATCTTAAAAGTATGTTTGAGTCAAGGTATAGCTTTTCAATTTCTATAAATTTATGCATAGAAAAATTTATATACTAATAATATTTAAATATTTTGGGAGTTCACTTCCGGTGATCTAATGAAAATAAAAAATGTAGAATACGATACAAAAAATGCACAAAAAATATTTGAACTGCTTGAAAAAAACCCTAGAGGGTTAACAATTAGTGAGATTTCTAGAGAGCTTAGACTAAACCGCCATACTGTAACAAAACTTTTAGAAAGAATGCTTATAGAAAAAAAAGTAAACTATGAGGAAAAAGGCCCAGCAAAAATTTTTTACTCAGTTGGAACAAGCAAGTTTGTTGGAAGAATTGACCAAGAAAAAGATACGCTTTGGTTTAACGTTTTTAAACCAAAGTATCCTGGGGAAGAAGAATTTTTAAGAATAAACCAGACAAAGCACGATTATCTTATTAGGTCTTCTACTAAGTTTAAGTCTGTTGGTGCAGTTGCTATTAAAAAAAGTAGTTTAGTAAGTGTGATTAAGTTATTAAAAGAAGTAGCAAAAAGAGAGTTTGGTTTAGAAGTTTAAGACGCTACCAATCCTAGAGTTGCTGCAATTATAAATACAATTTGTCTTATCTCAAACCTTGGTCTCCAGTTAAAATAGTTAGAAGAAAGTTTAATTGTACCCTTATCACCGTTTATAGTTACTTGATATTTACTAGAATTCAGGAATTTTATCTTTGGCCTAAAGCTTATAACTCTTAAGCAGCTAGGAAACTTTGCCAAATAAAAATTAAACTTTCTATTTTTTTCCAAATAATTCCCTTTTAAAACTTCATAAATTAAACCTTCTATATTTCTAAACATAGCTTGTTTAAGTTCTATCGCATGTTTTGAATAAATTTCCTTAAGTTTTTGTGAATCGAGCTTAAGAGGATGGAACTTTACCTTAAGCAAACTTTCAAGAAGAAGAACTATTTCTTCAGTTTTTTTGTCAGGACCTCGATAAACTTCAAGAGTTTTAGTTAAAGTGTTAATAAAGCAATAAGTTCTTTTCAAGATTTTGTTTTTGCCGTTTTGTTTCAAAAAACTAACTATTTCATAAATATCTTCTTCTGAAAAAGCCTTTTTTAAAGCATCCTCTAAACTTTCATAGTAAAAATATTGAACAAAAACTTCATTCTTATCATACCTGCTAACCTTTGCTTCTATCCAGCTATCTTTGAATTTTTTGTTGTTCAAAATTCCGCATATTTCAAAAGGACTAGGAAGTTTTTCAAAAAGAAAAACTGTTATGGTTGGCATGATTAAGAAAATGAAAAATAAGACTGATAAAAATTTTTAACTTAAGGAAGTGGTAACTACCAGACAATTACTCTTAACCAAACTCTTTTAATTTTTCCGTTCAAATCTTGAATCAACATTGGTTCTTCATAAGCTATTCTGTTAGTTGAGCTGGCAATTTTTCCATAATAAGGAGAAACTTTTAAAAATGTAAAATTAGAAATTCCACTAATATTAACAAAAATTTGATGGTTTTTAATTTCTTCGGGGGCATTAAAAACACAAGACCAATGACCTGTTGAATTTGTATTGGGACAAGTTATTTCTCTATCAACAAAAATTTTTACTTCAGCGTTTTGAATTGGCATACCATTAAAATCTTTTGCTTCGCCATAAGCTAGAATAGTATCCTGCCACCAAGAAACTGAAGAATTTAAGTTTAAAGTTACTATTCCTTCTTCAGAAGCATAAGCAAAGACTAAAAAAATTAGTAGAAAAATTAAAAAAGGTAATAAGAGCTTCATGTTTAATATTAAGTTACTTTAAATTAAAATTGTGATTGTATGGAAGAAAAAGAGCTTCAAGAAAAAATATTTGTTTACAGGCTTTTGGAAGCTAGACTAAATTCTTTACTTAAAGAAAGAGAATTGTTAATAGCAAAAATTGTAGAAATTCAAACAACTTTACAAAGTATAGAGGAAATTAAGAAAGGCGAGGAAGTACTTTTTGCCTTAGGCTCAGAAGCTTATGCTTTTGGAAAGTTGAAAGAAAAAAATAGGATTATAGTTGAGGTTGGTAGCAATATAGCCTTGGAGAAAAATTTTGAAGACGCAAAAAAAACTTTAGAAAAAAGAAGAATCGAAATGGAAAAAACTTTAAACGAAGTAGAGAAAAGTATTGTTGAAGTTTCTTCAAGACTCCAAGAGCTCGCTCCAGAAATAGAGAAACTAGCTAAAGGGAGTTGAATGTTTGGGGTTCTTAAGAAAAAAATTTCAAAAGCAATAGAAGCTATCTCTGAGAAATTTAAGAAAAAAGAAGAAGTTAGCGAAAAAATTGAGAAAAAAATTGAAGAAATAGAAGAGAAAGAACCTGAAAAAGTTATCGAAGAAATAAAAAAAGAAAGCCCAAGCGAAGAATTTAAGAAAATTCTCGAAGAAAGCGAAAAGGAAATAAAAGAAGCTAAGCCAAAAGAGAGAAAAAGTCTTATAAAAAAAGTGAAGGAGAAGATAATAAAGAAAATAAGAGAAAAAAAGTTAGAAGAAAAAGATTTGCTTCCTGTTCTTAATGAAATGAAGTTTGATTTAATAGAGGCTGACGTTACCTTAGAAGTTGCAGAAAAAATAATAAACGAACTTAAAAATAGCCTTTTAGGAAAAGAAGTCAAGAAAGGTGAGGAAGAAAAAGTTATAAAAGAAGCTTTAAGGAAAAGCTTGTTTGAGATCCTCTCTGTTCCAAAAATAAGTCTTGAGGAAACAATAGAAAAAGCGAAAAGAGAAAATAGACCTGCACTTTTTGTTTTTCTTGGGTTTAACGGTGTAGGCAAATCTTTGAACCTAGCAAAAGTAGCTCTTTGGCTCAAGAATAAAGGTTACAAACCTTTGATAGCTGCAGGTGATACTTTTAGAGCTGCTGCAATAGACCAAATAGAAGAATACGCAAAAATTGTTAACGTGCCAGTAATCAAACAAAAGTATGGAGCTGATTCTTGTGCAGTAATTTATGATGCAAGAAAGGCTGCAGAAGCCAGAGGTTTTGACGTAGTTTTAGCTGACACTGCGGGAAGAAGCCATACAAACAAGAATTTGATGGAAGAACTGAACAAGATTTGCAGAGTTAACAAGCCAGACTTAAAAATTTTGGTTTTAGATAGTTTAAGTGGGAGTGATGTTATTAATCAATTTAATTTTTTTGATAAAACTGTAGGTGTTGATGCAATTATATTCTCTAAGGTTGATGTAAACGAAAAAGGAGGAAACATCCTTTCTGTTTGCCATACTTTCAAAAGACCCATTTTGTTTATTGGTACTGGCCAAGGTTCTAAAGACTTAAAAGAATATGAACCAAACTTTTTTGTCTCAAACTTGGTTGATTAATAATCAGTTAATGGTTAAAAATTTTAATTTGAAAAAAAGTCAAATAATAAATATGAACGAAACCCTAATCATAGTTTTCATTGCAATATTTATTGTAGGTTTAATAGTTGGTTATATTCCAAGCTTGGCTGTTCCTATTCCTAATGGTGGTGGTAGTTCAGGAGCTCCTAGCCCAGGGCATACAGCAAGTCAAATAGGAGGGGGTACTGACGCAGAAAGAACCTTTGCCTCTTCTGGAAAGTATACTTTTCTTGGAGCATTAGACGTAAGAGGAGGGTTAACTGTAGTAGGGGATATCTCTTCATCAAATTATGTAAGAGGCACAACTGGTCTTTGTATCGGAAGTGATTGCAGAACTTCTTGGCCGTCTGGAATTAGTGGAAGTGGAACAGCAAACTATATCGTCAAATTCACCAGCTCCAATACTATTAACACTTCTCTAATATATGAGAGTGGAGGTAATATTGGTATTGGCACAACAACACCAAATTATAAACTTCACGTAAAGGGAAACGCCTATTTTGATGGCCCTGTTGGTATAGGAGGGCAAGCATACAATCCAGGCGAACTAAAAGTAACTGGCTGGGCCTACTTAGGTCGTGCGAATGTAGCAGCATCAGGCCAAACTAGCTGTACAAATTATGGAACTAGCTATTGTCTTGTTGATGATGCTAACGATTGGATTGTGGCGTATTGCCCTTCAGGTAAGAGTATGGTGATAGGTGGAGGTTGTTCAAGCGATAAACCTGCTCCACTCTGGAAAAATGCACCTCTAGGCGACACTGGTTGGGAGTGCGACTGGAATGGAGATGCAGGCAAAATGACAGTTTATTTAATTTGTGCAAGAATAGCAGGTGATTAAAAGTTATAATCGAGAATCTGAAATTTTTCAACCATGTAAATACAAAAAACTTATCTAATTCTTTTAGCAACAGTCTTATTATTAAATCTGGTTCAACCTCTAAACAATTTATAAACACTTTTTAAGTCTTTGTTAGCTTGATAAAAAAGAATTTAATAGATTTAAAAAACGAATAAATTAACAATAAGTGAGAAAAATGTTCGACAGTCTAGGAAAAAACCTTAGCAATTTGATAAGAAGAATAATAACAGGCGTTACTATAGACAAAAAAGCAGTAGAAGAAATTCTAGAAAATTTAAAAGTAATTCTTTTGCAAGCTGATGTCGATGCCAAGCTTGTAGAAGAGCTAACAGCAAAAATAAGGAAAAAGTGTTTAGAAGAGAAAATTCCTGCTGGTTTGACTCTCAGAGAACATGTTTTGAAAGTAATTTATGAAGAACTGGTAAACCTGCTTGGAGGAAAACCTTCAGCCTTGATAGGAAAGAAAAAAATAATGGTAGTTGGTTTATTTGGCTCAGGAAAAACAACAAGCATAGTAAAAATTGCAAAATATTTTCAAAAACAAGGTTTAAAACCAGCCTTAGTTGCTTTAGATTATCATAGGCCTGCTGCTGTTGAACAACTTTTACAATTGGGAAAGCAAATCAATATCCCTGTCTACTTTGATGAAGGTAAAGACCCTTATAAATGCGCAAAAAATGCTTTAGAAAAATTCAAGAATTACGATACAATAATTTTTGATACAGCAGGAAGAGACGCTTTAGATAAAGAGCTAGCGGAAGAACTAAAAAAGCTGGGAGAAATAATTAAACCTGATGAAGTTTTATTAACAATTCCTGCAGACATAGGAAAAATTGCTGGCCCTCAAGCTAGTGAATTTAACAAGCTGGTAGGAATTAGTGGAGTAATAGTAACTAAAATGGATGGCACTGCAAAAGGAGGAGGAGCCTTAACTTCTTGTTTTGCAACAGGAGCAAAAGTTAAGTTTATTGGTATAGGAGAAAAAATAGAAGATTTAGAAGTTTACAACCCAGAAAGGTTTGTTTCTAGATTGCTTGGCTTAGGCGACTTACAAACTCTTTTAGAAAAAGCAAAAGAAGCAGAAATAAAACCTGAAAAAGTTGAGAAAATAGTTGAAGGGAAGTTTACACTTCAAGACTTTTATGAGCAAATTCAAGCCATGCAAAAAATGGGGCCACTTTCAAAAGTTGTACAAATGATTCCAGGCTTGGGAATGCAACTTCCTGAAGAGCTTTTGGAAAAACAAGAAGAGAAATTAAAGAGTTATAAGTATATTATTGATAGCATGACAAAAGAAGAAAGAGAAAATCCTGAGATAATAAACTCAAGTAGAATTTCAAGGATTGCTAAAGGGAGCGGAAGACCTGAAGCTGAAGTTAGGGAATTGCTTAGTCAATATGAGAAAATGAAAAAACTACTGAAAACTTTTGGAGGAAAAGCTGGGCTTGAAAGAGGAAACTTAAAAAAGCTTGCAAAACAATTTGGATTTAGGTTTTAAAATGGAAGGAAAGAAAGTAGTTTTGTTTTTTGCTGGAATTTTTCTTTTAACTCAGATTTTAGGGCTTTATATTGGTAATGAATACATTCAACTAATAAAAGCTGGTGAAGCAGAACCTGCTTTTGAAAATCCAGAAAGCGTTGAAAATTCTATTCTTTTAATTTTTTACATGCTTCTGATGACAGGCTTGATAATACTAATAATCAAATACAGAAAAACTCTTATAAGAGTTTTAGAAGCTGTAGCTGTGTTTTTCGCTTCTATGATAACTTTTGACTTTCTTTTTCCAGTTGTAATACTTTTTGTTCCTGTATCTTTGATTCTTGCTTTTATTTTGACAGCTTGGAAAATTTTAAGGCCAAGTGTCTTAAACCAAAATCTAGCCATTATTTTCTCTATTGCTGGAGCTGGAGCAGTAATAGGTGCTTCGCTCGGAGTTCTCCCTGTTTTGGTTTTCATAGCTCTAATTGCAATTTATGATTTTATTTCTGTTTTTTTAACCAAACATATGGTTTATATAGCAAAAGAAATAACAAAAACTCCAACTGCTTTTACCGCTGCCTTTCCCTATAAATTTGAAAAACCAAAAAAAGTTGCTGTTAGAGGAAGAAAAATAACGAAAAAGTTTCATGTTTTTCAGCTTGGAGGTGGTGATATAGCCTTACCTTTAATCTTTTCTGTTTCTGTGCTCAGAAGCTTTGGTTTAATCCAAGCAATTTTCTCTATGATTGGGGCTTTAATCTTCCTTTCCATTCTTATTTATTACGTTACAAAAAAACCTGGCATGGCTTTACCAGGAATTCCATGGATAAGTTGTGGGATGCTTTCTTTCTTTATAATTTCCATGTTGATTTAAACTTTTCCTGCAAAAATTTGCTCTTTCGGAAAAACTACCAAACCATTCTTTGTTATTTGAATAGGATGTACTCCAGAATCATGATCTGTAGCTCTCATTTTTCTTACGCACAAGCCTCTAGTGTAAAACCCTGCCTCTTTTATGTAGTAAAGAATTATTATTCCATCAGCAACAAATTCTTCCACTCCTAAACCAGAAATTTTCCCTGAACCTTCCTCTATTTCTGAGACAAGAATTGTTGTACATCCCAAACGCTTAACAAGCCTTGTTAAATCTAAAATGCTTTTTCTTACTTGCAAGGCTTTTTCAAAGTACAAGCCTAGAATTGTTGACGGATCTATAACAAGTCTTTTTGCTTTTAATTTTGTTACTTCAGTTTCTATCAAATCTCTTAACTTTTCAAAACTGTACATTTCTGCAGAAACGAAAGAAACCATTTTTTTCTCTATAAGTTCTTTAAAATTCCAGTTAAATTCTTCAACAGCATAGCTAATAAGCCTTTCAGGCTCTTCCTCAAGAGAAATATAAACTCCAGGCTCGTTATAAACATAAGCTCCATTATAGATAAATTGTAAGCAAAATATTGTTTTCCCAGCACCAGCAACACCAGAAAGAAGTATGGTAGAAGACTGGGGAAAACCTCCACCTATCAAATCATCCAAACCAGGAATTCCTGTCTTTATTCTTTCTACCATAATAAAGAGTTGAATTTCTATTAAATTAAATTTTAAATTACATAAACTTGATTTATGAGAGAATTCATTTTAAGAGCTTCAAAAGCTGTAACTAGACCAGATTTTAATCTAAATGATTTACCGGGCTCAGCAGGAAGAATGGATTTAGTTTGTAGATGCATTTCTAGTGCTTTGTGGATATCTAACGATTTAAGAAGAGATACAAGAATTTCTGTGATTCTTGAAGGACCTCCAGCTCCACCAAAAATGTTAGTTTTTGAAGGAAGCTCTTTAAAGGGAGTTAACCCTGACGAAAGAAACATAGCCTCACATATAAGAAAAGCTTTAAAGCTAGGTGCTAACTTGAAACTTAACGAAGAATTAGAAATTTCGCCTGGGATAAAAGTTGCAAAGAAAAGTTTTGAAAGTTTGATAAGAGAAAAAATAGGAAAGATGCAAGTTCTATACTTACATCCAAAAGGAAAAGATATAAGGGAAATGGAAATAGAAGAAAACGTAGCTTTCATTTTAGGCGACCATATAGGAATTGCTAGAAAAACTGAAAAACTAATGGAAAGACTTAACGTAGAAAAAGTTTCTTTAGGGAAAACGATTTATTTGGCAAGCCATGCTATAGTTATAGTAAATTATGAGTTAGACAAAAGATGGTTAAAATGAAGATAGAAGAAACTGCCTCAAAAATTTTGAAGAATTGGGTTTTATGCGACCATTGTCTAGGCAGACTATTTGCACAAATTTTAACTGGTCTTTCAAACGAGGAAAGAGGGAGAGTTATTAGATTGTTTATGGCTTTCTTGCTAGATTCAGGAGAAAAAATTGATTTAAACCCATCGAACTTTTATGGTATAAAATTCAGGAACATAAAGTTAGAAACAAAACCAGAAAAATGCTTTATTTGTAAAAATATTTTTGAAAAGAAAGAAGAGCTAGCTAAAAAAATAAACGAGAAATTAAAAGGAATAGAGTTTGAAACGTTTGTTATAGGATCGAAAATTCCTGCAGAAATTGAAAAAGCAGAAGAAAAAGTTTGGGAGGAAACAGGAATAGAGTTTGTTGAATCTATTAAATCAGAAATCAACAGAGAAATCGGTAAAGAAGTAGAAAAAATAACAAAAAAAAGGTTTGAGCCAAGAAATCCAGATGTTACTATTCTTGTTGATGCAGAAAAAGGAAAAGTTAAAGTTGAAATAAGAAGTTTATACATTTTTGGAGGTTATAAAAAGCTTGTTAGAAATATTCCTCAATCTAAATGGATTTGTAGTAGATGTAAAGGAAAAGGTTGCAGCTATTGCAAAGGAAAAGGAAAGTTATATCCAACTTCTGTTCAAGAGATAATAGAAAAACCTTTGCTTAAAACTACTAATGGAAAAAGAAGTTTTATGCATGCAACAGGTAGAGAAGACATTGACGCAAGATGCCTAGACTACAGGCCTTTTATAATAGAGATTGAAAACCCAATAAAAAGGAAAATTGACTTAAAAAAAGTTGAAAAAGAAATTAACCAGTCAAAAAAAGTTAAGGTTAAAGGTTTAAGAATAACTGAAAAAGAATTTGTAAAAATTTTAAAGGCTGCAAGATTAGATAAAACTTACTTAGCTGAAGTTGAGTTTGAAAAAGCTATAGACAAAAACAAGTTGAAAGATTTAAAAGTCTTGAAAGAGCAACATATACTTCAAAAAACTCCTCTAAGAGTGTTGCACAGAAGAGCCGACAAGTTTAGGAAAAGAAAGGTGAAAAGTATCTCTTACAAGCTTTTGGGGAGGAAAAAGCTTCTTTTAAGAATTAAAGCTGAAGCTGGGCTCTATATAAAAGAATTGATAACTGGAGATGAAGGAAGAACTAAGCCAAGCGTACAGGAAATTTTAGGAAATAAAGTTAAAAAGATAAATTTAGATGTTATAAAAATACATGTAAAAAAACTAAAAGTTTGGTGAAGCTATGGTCAAGAAATCAAGAGGAATAAGGGCAAAAACAAGAGAAAAATTGAGACAAAAACCAGGCTATAGGCCAGCGATAACAAAATTTTTGCAGGAATTTAAGGAAGGGCAAAAAGTTGCTATACTGCAAGAACCTTCTTCTCATTCAGGAATGCCGCACCCAAGGTTTAAAGGAAGGATAGGAAAAGTTATAGGGAAAAGAGGAAAAAGTTATATTGTTGAAATCACAGATGGAAATAAGGTTAAAAAGATAATATCAAGACCTGAACACTTAAAGGCGATATAAATGAAAATAATAGCAGAAGAAACAATAACTAATAGCGAAGCAAAAGAAATACTCGAAAATAGAGCGAAAGAAATCGAGCTTAAGTATGAACAAAAGAATGCTCTAGAAATTTTAAGGAAATTTGTCAAGCTTGATTCTGAAAAGGCAAAAAAGCTTGCTGAAGAACTTAAAAAAATTGAAAAATTAAGAGAAAAACAAATAGTTGAAATAATCAACTTTTTACCGGAAGATAAAGATGAACTTAGAGTTGTACTTCATAAAGAATACAACAGCTTTACACCCGAAGAAATCGACATGATTTTAGAAACAGTTAAAAAATATATCTAAATCCTTTCTGGTGGTTTAAATGATGAAAGATGAATACGCAATAGTTTTAGATTTTCTTCCTCATGGTAAGCCTGGAGATAGAAAAGCTGAACCTGTAGCTCAAGCTATAGGAGAAAAATTCTTCAACCTTTTAGAGTTAGCTATAAGAGAAAGCACAGAAGTTAAACCAAAGGAAAGAGTTTATATCGGCGAGGATAAAAGGGATAAGGTAAAGTATATAAGAGGGAGAATAAGCTATAACGAGCTTACAAATTTTGCAAAAAGCGAACTAGAGGAAGTTTTGCTAGAACAAATAACAAAAGATGAAAAAAGATTTGTTAATGTTTTCAACAAAGCTGGACCTATATCGACAAGAATGCACGCCTTAGAATTACTTCCTGGAATAGGTAAAAAGCATCTTTGGGACATAATAAACGAAAGAAAGAAAAAGCCATTTGAAAGTTTTAAAGAATTGCAAGAAAGAATAGAAATGCTTCCTGACCCAAAGAAAATGGTCTTAAAAAGAATTTTAAATGAATTAGAAGGAAAGGATAGGCACAGGCTTTTTGTTGGTTTTTCATTTACTTAACTTTCTTCTCCTATTTCTTTCACTGCTACTGCAACAGAAATCCAAAGTAATCCGCCAACTAAAAAGAGGACAAAAGCAATTAGCAAAGCCAAAGAAAAGCTTAAGTCACTAACTCCCAAACCTTTTTCCAAATGCCCAGCAATCATAGAAGCAAAAAGTATGCAGGCAGTACCTAAAACCCAAAAAGTTACTATTTTCCAATTCTTCTTTACCATTTTCTCTAAAATTAGATAAGTTTTTTAAAGCTTATAAACTTCTTGTTATTCCTGTAACTTCAACTTCCCCTACTTCTTCAATTTCTTTCAGTTTTTTCTCTAGATTTTCTACCTCTCCTCCTGCGTCTGGAACTATTTTAACAACATGAATAGCAACTAAACCAAAAGCAATAGGCTCGCGGGAAATTTTTTCTGGTTTTATCGCATTCTCTATTTTTTCTTCTAACTTATCTAAGTCAACTTCAACAGTTTTTGGAAGAACCTTTAATCCAACTATTACTTCCCCCATCTTTACGGCCCCGTAAACCCACATTTTGGGCAAGTATACTTATTGCTTAAAGCTTTACAAGTTGAGCATCTAACTATTAAAGCTTCCCCGCAACTTGGACATTCAAACTTAACGAAATTTTCTTTTGCTAAGATGTTAACCTTACAAGTTAAGCATTTAAACATTATTTAAGCTTAGTATTAATAATTTTTATAGGTTACGCTGCCCCTGTAGTCTAGCCTGGACAGGATAGAAGCTTGCGGTAAGAGTGAAAAGCTTCTGGCCCGGGTTCGAATCCCGGCAGGGGCATTAAAAATTTAAAATACCAGTATTAAAAATTGTTAGAGAAAATGCCAAATTTAATTCTTATAATCATCTTACTAATCCTAATTTTTCTTCTTTTCCTAAACTTAGACTGTATAATGGAGGGAATAAGCAGAGAAAATAAGGCTTTTTGCTTTCATCAAGACTTTGGCTTAAGTAGAGTTGGTTTAAGAATTTCTTCAAGCCAAGGCTGTACTTGCTACCCTTAATCATTTCAAAATGATTTTCATAAAATCATGAGCAACTTTCGTGTTCTCAAAAATCTTTTTCGCATTTTCTTCTAAATCTTTTACATCAGTATACCTTCTACTTATGTGAGTTAAAATTAATTGCTTAACGTTAGCTTTTTTTGCTATTCTTGCTGCTTGCTTAACGTCAGCATGAGCTTTTCCACTTTCTTCTTCAAGAAAAGTTCCGTCATGAATTAGCAAATCAGCGTCTTCAGAAATTTTTACAATATTGTCGCAAGGTTTGGTATCACCTGTATAAACAACCTTTAAACCTTTTTTCAAGTTAGCAACTTCTTCAATTCTAATTTCCTTTCCCTTATACTCAGCTTTCCCATATTTTTTTAGTTTCTTAAGCCAATAACCCCTTTTCAACCCAAGCTCTTTAATTTTTTTCGAATCAATACTCCATCTATCCTTTTCCTTAAAAGCATAAGCTACAGAAGGAATAGAATGAAAAGCTGGAATAGAAAAAATTTGGTAATCTTCTGTTTCATCTATTAAAGTGACTTTATCGCCATGAAAAGGAACGTTTACAGCAACAACAGGAAACCTGCAACCAAAATAGCCTAAGCTTAAAATGTTTGTCACAAACTTTTCAGCTTCTGGAGCAAAAATTTTTAACTCTTTTTTTCTTTTTTCCAAGCTCATGGTTTGAAGTAAAGGAATTAAACCAGCAAAATGGTCTGCATGCCAATGGGTTATGAAAATCTTGTCTATTTTCATAAAGCTAATTCCAGCAAGCATTAATTGCTTTTGAGTTCCTTCTCCACAATCAAAGAGCAAAGTTTCTTTTTTCTCGCTATAGTATTCTAAAGCTATTGCTGGATGACTCCTTTCTTTGCTCGGTATACCAGAAACTGTGCCCAAAAAAGTTATTACTATCACAATCCTAATTATAGGAAAATCTTTATATTAGGCTTTCCTTTTCAAAGTATTTTCTCAAGAATATACCAAAATTTTCATCTTTTTTAACTAATTCCATTATTTTTTCATTCTCGTAAATTAGCTCAAAACCTTTTGCTAGCTGCTCTGCAATATGGTTTGGTATGCCTTTGGCTTTTAATACTTCCAGGCTTTTACTCAAGCTGTCAAGAATTTTCTCTCTTGCTGTCAAGAATTTTCTTCTAACTTCAACGCACCAAAAATTGTTTTCTATAAAAGGTCCGGTAATTGCTTGACCCTTATACTTTTCTAGAAATCTTTCAGAATCGTCTAAATCAAAAATTTTCGGCCCAACTCTTTTTTGAACTAAAGGCAGTTTAGAAATTTCCATCTCAAGCAAAACTATAGCTAAATCTTTCTCGTTAGTGTAAACATCTTTTCTTAAAACTTTAAACTCATACTTTACTTCTTCCAAAATGCTTTGAAGCCTGTCGGCAAACTTTCTTAGCTGAGGCCAAAGAATATCTGGAACAACTTTTGGCGGCAAAAACTTAACAAGTATTAGCTCAGTCCTTCTTTTCATCTGATAAACTATTAGCTCGTTTTCTGTTATTGGTTCAAGCTTCCTTTTAAAGAAAAGCTCCTCTCTTGGGTTTTCCAAAAATTCTTTTGCAAGTTTTTTAAACTTGAAGAAGTTCGTGGAAGATAAAGCAGCACAAGTATTCCTGTTTTTATCTGTTGGGTCAATAAGAATCAAGGCTTGATTTTTAAACATTTTTATAAGTTTTGGGTAATCTTTCTGCGAATAATAATTTTTAACCTGAATTATTTCTCCCGGCTTCCAGTTAACAGCTTTTTTCATAAGGTTGAGAAAACTTTTATACTTTATTATAAGCAACTCGCAAACATAACCAGAAAAACCTTCTGTTTTAGCGTCAGCCCCATAAATTTCGTTCGCTTCACAAAACTTCTTTAAAAGCCTTACTTCTTTTGCCATGTTTTTGGTTAAATTTTTTTCTATAAACCTAACATGAAAAGGAGTTCTGTCAACTGCAGACTTAATTTTTTCAGGACTTTCTACCTCATAGCAAGGAACTATGTCAACGCTTATTCCTTTGATTTTCCCAGAAACATAAGGATGTTGAGCATATTCTATGTTGTATTCACCTTTCATTCTTTCTATAACTTTCTTTCCAATTTCTAAGCCAAACCTTTCAAGCTCTTTTTCCTTCAAGCTAGGAGAAAAAAGAACAAAAATGTCAAATTCCATCTTTTCTGGAAGCCAAGTATCTCTTGTTATGCTTCCGGCAAGCATAGCTTTTGCATTGTACTTTTTTGCTTCATCATTCGCAACCTTGAGAACATGCCTAGCTAAAGATTTCAGTTTTCTTTCTTCCTCTTTTTTTGGCTTTATTTTTTCAAGTACTTCTTTCAGTACTTTAGTATACTTATCCATTCTTTCACTTTATTTCAAACTCTTTCTCCACGCATCTTACTTTTCCTACTACTTCGCATCCTCCGTATTGAAGGCTTCCTTTGTAGGAAGTGTAATAGCAAAACATTGCTTTATACTTTCCTGGTTCTGCCAATTTTTCTTCCATACAATTTTTCGAGAAGGTTCTGTTTCCAGAAGTGCAATTTATAGTTTTAGGCTCATAAACTTTTTGGTTCCAACTGTAAGTAAAAATGCTAAGAGGTTTAATTTCTGTGCACAATTTTGCTTTTGCTGGACAAATCGGACAAGCTAAGCAATCGCAAGGGCATGGACAATAAGGATTAATTTCTTGCTCTATCCATTCACCATTTTTATAGAAATACAGAAAACGCTCGTCCCAGTCATAAAAGTCTAGATAGATTGAGGAATTAAGGTTGTTTATTATCTTAAACTCTATTTCTTCTCCTTGCTTGTAATAATCCTTGAGAATAAAGTTTATCCCAGGCTCAAGACCACAAATATCCTCTATTTCTATTCTCTTGTTTTCAACTTCTATATAGCTACAAGAAAACTCACCTTTCTGTCCAACTAGACCAAAAAGATAATAAACCTTGCAGTTGGGTAGAGAAATGCTACAGCCTTCAGGTTCTTTTTTCCAGACTTTTGAAGCTTGGAATAATTCTACTGTTGTGTTAGGTTTAATGTTTTCTATACCCTCGCAACTTTTCTTTAGGAAATTGAACAAAGACTCGTCTATAAATAATGATTTTTTGTTTACTTCTTCAAAAACTGTTCCACATTTTTCTACTTTTTTGTTCAAAATCTCTAACGCTTCCTCGCTTGTTATTTCAATAGAAACAGGTTTTTGCAGGTAGTATAAGACTAGTATTACTGCAACTAAAAGAATTATCGGTATCAATAAACTTTTTACACTTATTTTTTTCTTAACTTTTTCTTTTTTCTCTCCTACTTTCTTTTCTTCCTTTTTCTCTTCCTCTTTTTTTCTTTCTTTTTTTGCCATAATTATTTTTTGTTGTTTTATAGTTTTAAATCTACTAGAAAAAGAAAAGAAAAAGCAACAAAAGAACAGCTAAAGAAAATAGAAAGATTAAAGGAGAAAGTTCTGTATAGGGTAAATAAACTAGGCCGGTAGTTGAGCTTGAGAAAAAGAAGATTAATGAAAAGAAAATTAACAAAGGAATAAACTTAATTAACTCCCTTTTTTGAAGATCTTGCTGAGTTTTTTCTTTTTTTACGAGTAAATAATCTATACTACTTTTAAGCATTTGGTAAACTTTTTCACCAAAACCAATCTTCAGCAAAATTTCTTCAGGAAGAAGCAAACCTTTTTTAACATAAGTAATAAACCTTGAATAATTTCCAGTTCTGCGGAAATCTTGTAAAATACTTTCAGCTTCTTTCTTTAAACTTATTTCCATTCTTCTCCTTAACTCAGAATAATCTTTCTTACTATACTCCATAAGTTCAACAGAAGTTTTTGGTAAGTATTCGAGAATCAAAACATTTTCATAACTTTTAAAAACAACCCTTTTTCTCTTTTCCAAAGGCAATTTCTCCCAATAAAGTTCTGCAATTTTAGCTAAACCTTTAGTAATTTCAAAAGTAAAGCTTAAATTTTCGTCGTATAAACGATTGTAAAGATTAGAAAAAATCTCCATTATTTAATTTTTCTCTTTGAACAGCTTAACTCTAACCCTTCGCTAAATGCTTTTCCATCTCTGTTATAACTTCTTCGTAAAATGGCTTTTCATATTTTTGAGAATTGCTTTTCAAGTAATTGTAAAGAGCTAATGCTTTCTCTTTCGTTAAAGTTTTAAACTCGTTTATTGCTTCTCTTATGCTACTTAACCTTAAAATACTATAAGGGCATGGAGAGCTACAAGGTTTAAGTAGTAAGTCAAAAGTTTCAGCTAAAGCGTCTGCCATAGTTTATAAAATAAAGTTAAAACTATAAAAGTTTTGAGACATAAGCTCCTTCTTTTTTATAACCAAGCTTATAGTAATATTTTTTAACACCAGCTCCGCTTATTACCACAATTTTTTTCTTATCAAATTCTTCCTTAGCAATTCTTTCAGCCTCTTCTAAAAGTCTTCTCCCAAAACCTTTATGTTGAAAAGCCTCTTTCTTAAATTCACCTACAGGAACCAAAGGGCCATAAACATGGAGCTCTCTTACCAAAGCAGTTTTTTCTGTTATTTCTTTCCTAAAAGGTTTGAAAGGAATTCTTAACCTTAGGAAAGCAATTAAAACATCATTCTTAATATCCTCAAAACTTAAAAAAATTTCTTTTCCCTTAGAAGCTAAGTAATCAAGTCTACAAAGTTTTATTTTATTAAAATCGATTTTAACTCCTTTTTCAAGCTTATGCCCCACTTCTCTATACCTTATTTCTTTTATACTTATCCCAAGTTCTTCTGCTCTTTTCTCCACAAACTCTCTCAAATTACTTTTCTTAACTCCAGCAACTATGTGGCTTGCTGGTATATCTCTTTGAACCCTTATTATCCTGCAATACTTTGGAATGTACTTTAAAGCTCTTGCTATTAGTTCTATTGCTTCCTTTTCTTCCAAAGGTCTATACTCACCTTTCTTCCACATTTCATAAAGTTTTGTCCCCTTAATCACAAGAGTAGGGTAAATCTTAAGTGAGTCTGGTCTAAAGTCAGGGTTTTCAAAAATTTCTTTAAATTGATTTAAATCTTCTTCAAAACTTGTAAACAGGCCTGGCATAACATGCCAAGTAATTTTTAAGCAAGAGTCTTTTGCTAGTTGCGTTGCTTTAATAACATCTTCTAAAGAATGAATTCTTTGTGCTTTCTTTAAAATTTCCGGATAAATAGACTGAACCCCAATTTCAACTCTTGTAGTAGCTAGTTTAAGCATTTGATTTATATGCTTCTTAAAACAAAAATCAGGTCTTGTTTCTATGGTTAAACCAGAACACCTTATTCTTCCTTCCTCGTTTAGTCTTATAGCTTCTTCTAAGTTTTTTGCCTCGCTTCCGTTCAAAGCATCAAAAAGTCTTTTGACAAACCATTCTTGATATTCTTTTTCTAAAGCAAGAAAGGTTCCACCTATTATTATAAGCTCAACCTTATCGATGCTGTGACCCATTAAACCATACTGATTTATTCTACAATTCACCTGAAGAAAAGGGTCATAATTATTCTGTATAGCTCTTTGAATCGCAGGTTCTAAGCCAACGTAGCTTTGTGGTGCATTCTCACCTTTTGGGCAATAAATACATATACCAGGACATTTTGCAGGTTTAGGTACAACAGTGATAACTGAAACTCCAGAAATTGTTCTTCCTGGTTTCATAACTAAAAAATCTTTAAGCTTTTCCTTTTCTTCTTTTGTGCAAGCTTGAAGAATTTGAATGCTTGTTGGAATTTTCTTTGCATTATATTTTTTACAAACTCTTTTAACTATTGACCAAGCTTTTTCTCTTGTAAGCTTTTCTTTTTTTAGTTCCTCGATTATCTCTCTTAGCAGTTTTTCTTCCATAATTTCATGGTTAGCAAAAGGTTATAAAAAGCTTGATTTTTTCAGTTTTTTTGAGCAATTTCAATCACTATTCTTTAGTAGCGAAATCTTTAAATAGTATCACTTATAAATAGTAACACATGAGAAAAAATACAGAAGAAATAGCATTGATAGAAGAGCAATTATACGAGGCACAAATGGCTTTGTTCAAAGCAAAAACAGTAAGAGAAGCAAAGTTCTTACAAAATAAAATAGAATACTTAAAGAAAAGAGCAAAAGAATTAGGAATAATTTAGCTTTTTTAATTAGCTTTCTTGTTTATGAAAAATAAAAAAGAAGAAGGATGTAAAAAGGAAGTAAGGATATTATGACGTCTAACAAAAGTGTTATCAAAGCTATACTCATTGCTATTTTTGTGCTCGCCACAAAAATTTTCTTGATAATTAGGTGAACTATTCCAATTATCAAAATAATACTAACAAAAACCCCTAAGATGAAGTAGGGAAATTCAAGAAGTTCTTCAACAATAGTTAAGATCAAAAACTGCGTTACTTCGTAAGCACTTGTCAAGAAAAGAGCAATTAAGAAAAACGTGTACTTTTTGTACCTTGCTATAAACCTGTTAAAAGATTTTCTCAAGGTTAAATTATAAGCTTTTGGTAGTAAGTAAAATGCTAAAAAAGAAATGAAATAGCTTTCTAAATTTTCGACTACAATTGCTAGAGGGATGTTCCCAACCAACATCATGTTGATAGGAATGCTTATTAAAATAAGAAAGAAGCTAACCAAAAGGAGAATAAACATTATTCTTAATTTTCTCATAATAGCCCCGAGCGGATTCGAACCGCTGTCACGAGGTTTCTTCCAGGCGACCAGAGCCTTCTACTCTTTTCGTATGCTTGGCCGCTACACCACGGGGCTATATGTAATAATTGAATGAGAAAAATTAAAAATGTGACATTCAGAAAAATATTTTAATTTATTTTCTTCAAATATTTTTAAGTGAAAGGGATGAAAGGTGAGTTAGAAACAACTTGTAATTTCTTCTTATTCCGATTTGTTTAAAGCTTCTTGTTTAGTTAATTCTTTACATTTTAGAAAATTCTTGAGCAAAAAAATGCTAAACCTTGTGCTTAAAAACTATAAAAACATAAAAATTATTTCAATGTCAAATTATGCGTATCGAAGATGTGATAGAAAAATAATAGAATTAATAGAAAAGCATGGTATAAAATTAATTGTTAGACAAAACTTAGGAAGACCAAGTATGATAGAGAGGCGAATAAAATGAGAATTTTACAGTTGCATGTAGATTTTATAGAGTATGAACCAATAAAAAAAGAAATTGCCCAAGCAGAAGAGGCTGAAAAGAAAAAGTATAGACTTGAAGAAATTCTTGTTTTGTTCACTTGTGTGGAAGAAGGAGATGATCAAGAAGTTGCAAGGGAAGCAATAGAAGAAACTAAAGATTTTCTCCAGAAATTAAAATTAAACAGAATTTTAATCTACCCTTTTGCTCATTTAAGCTCAAACATAGCAAAGCCTGGTGAAGCCTTAAAAATAATAAAAAAGATGGAAGAATTTGCAAGAAAAAATGGAATAGAAACTTTTAGGGCTCCTTTTGGCTGGAACAAAGCATTACAAATAAAAGTTAAAGGTCATCCTTTGGCTGAACAATCAAGACACATTTCTCCAAAGGAAAAGGAGGAAAAAGTTTCAGAAGCAATAAAAGCAGAAGAAAAGATTAAATCCTACTGGTTTATTCTTTCACCAGACGGAAAACTAACAGAAGTGGAAAAGTTTGATTTTTCAAAACATCCTAACTTAAAGAAACTTGCTGATTATGAAATTAGTAAAGTGAGAGCAGTTCAGCAAGTTCCTCCTCATGTTACTCTAATGAAAAAACTAGAAATAGCAGATTATGAAGAAGGTTCAGACCCTGGAAACTTGAGATGGTATCCAAAAGGAAGACTAATAAAATCTTTACTTGAAAATTTTGTTACTCAAAAAGTTTTAGAATATGGTGGAATGGAAGTCGAAACTCCTGTAATGTATGATTTTAACCATCCTGCCTTAGCAAACTATCTAAACAGATTTCCTGCAAGACAGTATGTTGTTAAATCAGAAGATAAAGAGCTTTTCCTTAGGTTTTCTGCATGCTTTGGCCAGTTTTTAATGAGTAAGGATGCTCAAATCTCTTACAAAAATCTGCCTTTTAGAATATACGAGCTAACAAGATATAGCTTCAGAAGAGAAAAAAGTGGAGAAGTTGTTGGGCTTAAGAGGTTGAGAGCTTTTACTATGCCTGATGTTCATGCTTTCTGTCAAGATATGGAACAAGCTAAGCAAGAATTTTTAGTCAGGTTTAAGCTTTGCATGGAAGTTTTAAAAGAAATCGGTTTAGAAAAAGAGGATTATGAGCTTGCGATAAGGTTTACTAAAGATTTTTACGAGAAGAACAAGAGCTTTGTTCTTTCTCTAGTTAAGCTTTTTGGAAAACCTGTCTTAGTTGAAGCATGGACCGAAAGATTTTTCTACTTTGTTTTAAAGTGGGAATTCAATTTCATCGATAACTTAAACAAAGCAGCTGCTCTTTCTACAGACCAAATTGATGTTGAAAATGCAGAAAGATATGGAATAACTTATACTGATAAAAAAGGCAAGAAAAAGCATCCTATAATACTGCATTGTTCGCCTAGTGGAGCAATAGAAAGATGTATTTATGCTCTTTTGGAAAAAGCTTATTCAGAACAGCAAAAAGGAAATGTTCCAAAACTTCCTTTATGGCTTTCTCCTACTCAAGTAAGACTCATTCCTGTCTCGAACAAGTTTTTAGAGTATGTAGAAAAAATAGCCGAAACTTTGGAAAAAAATTGTATAAGAGTTGATGTTGATGATAGAGAAGAAACAGTAAACAAAAAAATAAGAGAAGCCGAAATAGAGTGGGTTCCTTTTATTTGTGTTATTGGGGCTAAAGAGGTTAAAGGGAAAACTTTGGCTGTTAGAATAAGGGAGAAAAAGGAAGTTAAGGAAATGGAAGTAGAAAAATTGATAGAAATGATTAAAGATGAGGTTAGAGGAAAACCCTTCAAAGTTCTTTCTTTGCCAAAATACTTGTCGAAGCGTGCTTTTTTCACTGGCTAACAGCTTTTGAATGGTTCCAAACCAAGTTGAACAAAGGCTCAAGCATTTGGCTTGCTGCATGCTCACTTTTACTCCAAACAACTAAGTCTTGAGTCGAATGCACACTCTTAGGATCAGTTAAACCAAAGATTAGCTGGCTACCATCAACAACTGCAAACCTTCCGCTTATTGGTACTTCCTTTTCATTAGCAACTCTTATCTCTGCTATGCTACCCAAAGATTTTATTGCTTCAGAGCATCTTTCTGTACTGCTTGTCACGATTTTAATCTCTACTCCCTTTTCTTTCGCTTTTCTCAAAGCTTCAAAATGGTTAGAAAACAAATCGTTTAAACCTTCAGGAGTAGTTACTATGTTAATTTTTTGGTTTGCACTTCTTATCATTGAATCAAGCTGTTGAAAAACAGAAAACTTCCCTTTTAAAGTACCTGTAACTTCTTCGGGAGAAATGACTTTAAGCCCTTGAGAATAAATGTCCATAAGCTCCCTCATCACTGGTGATTCTTTAAGTGCGTTAATTCTTTCAACTGTAGCCTTAAAATCTTCTTCTAACTTTTTCTTTGCCCTTTCAAGAGCTTCGTCTGGAGAAATCGCTACATAGCGAATGGGTTTTCCTGTTTGAACAACAACAAAACCTTTTTCTGCTAAGGTTTGAAGAACATCATAAGCTCTACTTCTTGGCACACCAGCAATCTCAGAAAGTTCGCCTGCAGTTGAGTTTCCTCTTGCTAAAAGAGCTATCCAAAGCTTTCTTTCGTATAAGTTTAAACCTATTCCTTTCAAAGCGTCTAAAACTTTTGTTGAAGCTATCATTTTCTCCCTTGTTACTATGTAGTGATTTAATATATAAATTATTAAACTTAACTATTTTGGAACAGATAATTTTAAATAGTTTTAGCCTCTTAAGCCTTGTGATTTGTATAACTCTACTAACCTATCAATAGTGTCAGCTTCCTCTGGACCCTTATCTTCCCTTATTCTTACCAAACGAGGAAATCTCAAAGCATAACCTGAAGAGTAGTTTGGTGATTTTTGAATCTCTTGAAAGGCAACTTCTACAACAATTTTTGGTCTTATCCTTACTTCCCTTCCTTTTTCCTCAACTATTAAGTCTTTTAAAGTATCTGTCATTAGTTGAAATTGCTCTTCTGTTAAACCTGTGCCCATCATACCGCAAGGTAAAAACTCTCCGGTATCAGGATCTCTGCAAGCTAAAACATAAGAGCTTAACCATTTTGCTCTTAGGCCTTCACCATAAGTCGCACCAACTATTACCAAATCTAAAGTTTCCATTATAGGCTTTATCTTATACATAGTTCCTACATGCCTTCCAAAAACGTAAGGAGAGTCTAAAATTTTAAGCATTAAACCTTCTTGTTTTGCGTTTAAAGCTTCTTGGTAGAATTCTTCTGCTGTTTTTAAGTCAGAAGTGATTATTTGTTTTGCAAGCTCAACCTTTCCAGGAATAATTCTAACTATTTTCTCCAAAATCTTCCTTCTTTCCTTAAAAGGTTTATCAAAAAGTTGTTTTCCTTCAAGGTAAACTACATCAAACAGATGAATTTGAACTGGAATTTCTTTTATCATTTTCTCTATATCATACTTTCTATGAATTCTTTGAGAAAGAACCTGAAAAGGTAAAGGTAATTTAGTTTTTGGGTTTATCGCTAAAGCTTCACCTTCCACTATACACTCTTTTGGTTTTAAGGCTTCTCTAAGGTATTGAACTAAGTCTGGGAATTGTTTTGTAACTTCCTCTTCTCTTCTAGTAAAAAGCCAAATCTTATCTCCCTGCTTATGGGCTTGAACTCTTGCGCCATCATACTTGTACTCAGCTGCAATTTTTTTGAATTCGTCTAAAACTTCCTTAATACTCTCTGCCTTTTCCCCAAGCATCACTTGTATCGGTCTACCAAGCTTAACTTTCACGCTTTTTAACCCTTCTACTCCCTTTTCCTTAGCAATTCTTGCAACTTCACCAAAATCAGAAAGTATGTTCCAAGCATACTCCACAGCTTCTGTTAATTTCTCTTTTTCTTCTTTGCTCATATTCTTTTTAAAAAGAAAAGCATCAACTATAGCATCTCTTATTATTCCTTCAGCAACCCCAATTCTTAACTCTTGAAGAATTGTTCTTACTATATACCTTGCTTCTTCTGGCTTTGCTGAAGCAAGAAGCTCTGCTATAATCTTTAACTTTTTTTCTTGCGAACCTTTACCAGTAACTACAGCTAACTCTTGCAAATTTTTAAAAACATAACTTACCGTTAACTTTTTTGTGAATAGAGTAACCTGTTTTTTGCTTTTAACACATTGCTCTGCTGCAAGACCCAAATCTCCAGTTTCCTTAAACTTTTCTTCTACTAACTCAGGTTTAACCCCTGTTGCCTTAGATATTGCTCTTATCATCATTTGAGTTGCAATACCAAGCTCTAAACCTGTGTACTTAGGATAAACCAAACCCTGAGCAAGCAAAACCACTTTTTCTAAATCTTCTATCGGAGCTTGGGAAAATAGTTTTGCAAGTATCTCTGTCTTTTTCAGTTTTGCTGAAACATTTTCTAATTCTTTATAAACTTCAACTAGTGTCGAGTAATCCATAACATTAAATTATTGTAAGTTTAAATATTTTATGAATGGAATGACAGGCTGGACTTGGACCTTTGGTTTTTGCGAGACTTGTTTGAAAAATTCGCATGAAAAAGTAAAACTTGTTAAAAGAAAAATTGTTTCTGGTGATTTAGAAGGTAAATATTCAAAAGAGTTTTGGGTTTGCCCTGTTTGTGGAGCAACAAAAAGGTTATAATTTATGGAGTATAGTTTTTAAGAAACTCAAAAGCTTTTGAGAAAACAGGGTTTTTATTCTCAGAAACTAAGGCTATATAGAAGCGCTTATAACGACTAGCTCTAGGATTTTTAATTTTTTTCTCCCAACTTTTTGAAGTACTGCCCCCACTTATTTTCTCTAATTCAAAATTAGTCGCATAATTAAGTGAAAAAGGTAAAAAAGGCTTGAAGTTTTTATAATTCCCAAAAAACATAACAAGCTCTATAATTGTAAAATCAAGAACTAATTCTTTTTCTTTAAGATAATTTAAATGATTAAGAGTAACTTGAGGATAAGATTCACATAAATCTAAAACTGTTGGGAACTTACCTTTTCTGTTAAAATCTATAACTTTAAACAAAACCTTTTTTTTATTTTCCCTCAAACCCATCTCTTCTACTTCATAAACCTCTTTAATGTATTTAGAAATGTTTCCATCTTTTATGCGTTCTAGCAACTCGCTAACTTCTACCACAAAAATTATTTAAGACCCAAAAGCTTTAATCGTTAAAACAAAAATTTATTTAGATAAAAATGAACGTTTTTGAAGCGATTTTTGGAAGGAGAAGTGTAAGAAGTTTTAAAAAGGAAGAGATTGACGATAGACTTATTGGTTTAATGCTTTATTGTGCTACGCAAGCACCTTCAGCTGGAAACACTCAAGACTGGGTTTTTATCGTGGTAAAAAATGAAGAGATAAAAAGAAAATTAGCAAAAGCTGCTTTAGACCAAGATTTTATAATAGAAGCTCCTGTAGTTGTAGTTGTTTGCTCAGACTTGAAAAAAATAAGTTTGAGATATGAAGAGAGAGGAGAAAGATTGTATTCGATTCAAGATGTTGCAGCAGCAACTCAAAACATGTTATTAGCGGCTTATGCCTTAGGCCTAAGCTCTTGTTGGGTTGGTGCTTTTGATGAAGAAGAAGTAAAGTTTATTCTAGAACTACCAGAGCATATAAGACCTTTAGCAATAATTCCTGTTGGCTATTCGGAAGAAAAACCAGAAGCTCCACCAAGGATTCCTTTCGAAAACCTAACTTATTTAGACAGGTTTGGTGGGAAATATCAAATTGAGTTTAAACCTTTAGAAACCTATTTGAGAGAAGCTTTAAAAAAGCTTAAAACCGTGGAGAAAAAACCAACTAAAAAAATTAGCTTTGAAGAGTTTATCAAAAGGTTAGTTAAATAAATATTAAATTCAAAAATATAATAAGGTCGAGTAAATGAAAAAGTTAATCTTCTTTATTACCATAGCACTACTCTTGCTAGCTAAGTCAGCTTTTGCCCAAGATTTAGAGCTTTACTTTGAAACTGCGCAATTAAAAATGTACGCAGGAAAATCTGGCTCGATAGAAGTAACTGTTTTTAACAACCAAAACTTTACTGACACTTTTTCTTTGACTATATGGCCTACGCAATTTGCTGATGTTCTAACATCCATAGAAAACCCTAACTTGAGAATAAACGCAAAAAGTAACGCAAGCACAAAAATTTATTTTTTTGCTCCTGAGTGTGCAGACGAATCTACGATCCAATTTGAAATCACAGCAAGTTCTACAACTACAAACGTTTCAAAAGCAAAGAATATTTTGCTTACTGTTTTAAGAACTTTCATAGTTTGCATTTCTGATTTCAAACTTGATAAGTATGGTGAAATCGACCCAAACGAATCTTTAAAGATAACAACATACCTTACAAATCCAACTTATAAAGTATCGCCCCAATTTTTTGTTCAGACTAACATTAAGTTTGAAAACAGAACTATTGAAAGTTTTGACGAAACCATCCAACCAATGGCACAAAAGTCAACAAAAATTTTGAGTTTGACCTATAATTTTAGTGAGTACGCAAGTCCAGGAATATATAGAATAGAGGTTTTGCTTAAAGATGAATTAAACAATCTAGTAACAAAAAAAGAAGAAACAATTAGGATAAAAATAGTAAACAAAACTTCTACTCAAAGCTGGACTGACATAGGAATTCTTTCTGCAGTAACAACAGTAAAAATAAAAAACGAGGGAAACGTGCCAGTCCCTATAAAAATAACAACTTCAATTCCAAGCTTTATTAAAAATCTTTTCTTCCCAGAAATTCAACCTACTAGCGAGAAAGCACAAGATGGATGGATAGAATATGAATGGAATTTTGAAAACGTTAAGCCAGGAGAAGAAGTTACAATAAGGTATGAAATAAAGCTTCTTTATGTTTGGCTTTTCTGCTTGGGAGTAGTGATTGTGGTAATTCTTGCTTTTAAGTTTGTTTATGGTCCTACTGTTGTTAAGAAATACAAACCAATAGTTCCAACCTTAGGAAAAGAAATTACTATTGCCTTAGAGGTTAAGAATAGGAGCAGACATGAAATAGAAAACATTGAAATTAAAGACTTTGTTCCTACATTGTTTGAGGTTAGTGGGAAGTTTGACACTGTTAGACCAGATTCAATTAAAAAAATTAAAGGTGGAACAGTATTAACATGGAAATTTGCCTCACTTAAACCACTAGAAGAAAGAGTTTTAACTTACAAGATTAAACCAAAGATGGAAATAAGTGGAACTTTTAAATTGCCGAATGCTTATATGAAATACTTGGATAAGAAAAAAGAAGTTAAAAGTATAGTTTCCAAATCTATTTTAATCAAACCAGAATAAGATTTAAAAAATCTTGTTGCAATTTTTTATATATCCCCGCTTAGCTCAACGGTAGAGCGACCGGCTGTAGGCGAGCGCTTTGGCGCCTGCTAGTAGCCATCGCTCGGTTAATACCGGTAGGTTGGGAGTTCAACTCTCCCAGCGGGGACTATTATTTTTAAGGTACAAAAACCAAAAACTTTAAAAGTTTTTAAATTCCAAATATCATAAATATATTCGTTGGCGGCCAAAGCGGGGAGGAAACATCTGTTCCCATTCCGAACACAGTAATTAAGCTCCCCAGCGATCTGGGTTGTACTTTCCGAAAGGAAGGGAACTCCAGGACGCCGCCAACAATTTAAATTGGTGTCTGTATTAAAAGAAAAATAGAGAATGATGACTTTTCCTTAGAATTCAATGAGATAAGAATGCCTCGGTGGTGTAGGGGCCTAATGGATAGGCTAAGCATACGAGCCTGTCACGCTCGTGACACGGGTTCAAATCCCGTCCGAGGCGTATGGTGAAAATATGGAATTTGAAATAGAAAACCATAGGCTTGTACCAAAACATATTTTATTAAACGAAAAAGAGAAAGAAGAACTTTTGAGAAAGTACGGCATAACGCTTAAAGAACTACCAAGGATTTTATCTTCAGACCCTATGGTAAAAGCTTTAAACGCAAAAGTAGGAGATGTCATTAAAATTATAAGGAAGAGCCCTACTGCTGAGGCAACTGAATATTATAGGGTAGTTGTAAAGGGGTGAACTCTTGAACGAAACCTTCCTTACACTTTTAGATGTTTTCACCAACGAAAAAGGTTTTGTAAGATTCCAGATAGATTCATACAACGACTTTATAACAAGAAGAATACCAAAAGTACTTTCAGAGATAGGAGTAATTAAACCAGAAGTTCCTGAGCTTGGTGAGTTTAAGATAAAGCTTGGTGAGTTTAAGATAGGGGAACCAACAGTTAAAGAAGCTGATGGTTCAACTAGGCCGATATTGCCGATGGAAGCTAGAATAAGAAACCTTACTTATGCTGCTCCTATGTACGTTGAAATGACACCAATTCTAAATAATATAGAAAGTGAAAGTGTTGTTGTTAATTTTGGCGATATGCCTGTAATGGTAAAATCAAAAATTTGTCCTTTGTCTTTCATGTCAAAACAAGAACTTATAGAAGCCGGAGAAGACCCAGAAGACCCAGGAGGATATTTTATAATCAACGGAACGGAGAGAATTCTAGTACTAGTTGAAGAAATTGCTCCAAACAGAATAATTGTCTCAAAAGTTGATACAGGAAACATTTCAGAAATTGCAAGAATTCACTCTGAAAAAGATGGTTATGTTCAAAGACATTTACTTGAGAGAAAAAATGATGGTTTAATATTTATCAGTTTTGCCAATATAACAAGGCTTCCTCTTGTTATCCTTCTGAAGGCATTAGGCTTGGAGTCTGACAGAGATATAGTAACTGCTATTTCTACCGATTCAGAAGTTCAGGAAGAATTTTATGTTAATCTCTACGAAGCTGGAATTTCTACAAGAAACGAGGCTTTAGATGAAATAGGAAAACACTTAAAAATACCTCAAAAAGAGTACAGGATAGATAGAGCAACAAAGTTAATAGACAAATACTTACTTCCTCACTTAGGCCAAAATCCTGAGAACAGAATGGAAAAAGCTGTTTTCCTGGCAAAAGCTGCTGGCAAGCTTATCAAGTTGCATTTAGGAAAAATTGAAGAAGACGATTTAGACCATTATTCAAACAAAAGAATCAGATTAGCTGGTGATTTGCTAGAGATTTTACTTAGGTCTATACTGCTTGGAAAATGGGGATTAATAACAAGAATTACTTACAATTATCAAAAATTAACAAAAAGAGGTAGACTACCTCCTTTGCAGGCAATAGTAGAATCTAATGTTTTAACAAACCAGATCGTTTCTGCTTTAGCAATAGGTTCATGGGTTGGTGGAAGAACTGGAGTAAGCCAAAGGTTAGAAAGGGGCAGCTATATAAAAACTTTATCTCACATGAGAAACGTGCTTTCACCTCTAACTTCAACTCAAGAGCATTTCGAAGCAAGAGAGCTTCATCCTACTCATTGGGGCAAGCTATGCACAAGCGAAACACCAGAAGGTGCAACGATAGGATTAAGGAAGTACTTAGCTTTAATGGCTGAAGTAACTAGTGGCTTAGGCGAAAAGGAAAGAAAAGCTGTTCTGAATATAATAAAAGGTGGTTGAATGACTGACATATTTTTAGACGGAAAATATGTTGGTTCTACTAACGAACCAGAAAAGTTAGTTGAAAAAATCAGAAATGAAAGAAGAAACGGACTTATTTCAAGTCAAGTTAACGTTGTTTATTATAAAGAGCATGATGAGATAAGAATTTTAACAGACCCTGGAAGAGTAAGAAGACCTTTAATAATTGTAGAAAATGGAAAACCAAAACTAACCCAAGAACATATAGAGAAGTTAAAGAAAGGTGAAATGAAATGGGACGATTTACTTAAAAATGGAATTATCGAATATTTGGACGCAGAAGAAGAAGAAAATGCCTACATAGCTCTTAAACCAGAAGAGTTAACATCAGAGCATACTCACTTAGAGCTAGATTCTTCTTTGATTCTTGGCCTTTCTGCTTCTTTTATTCCATATCCAGAGTTTAACAGAGGTGATAGAGTAAACTATGGAGCAAAAATGATTGGTCAGTCGATTGGTCTATTTATAACAAATTATCTTAGCAGAGTAGACACAAAATCCAACTTTATGATTTATCCTCAAGTTCCAATTGTTCAAACTTATGCTCATAAAATTATAAACTATGAAAAGCATCCAAGTGGAAGTAATGTTATAGTTGCTATTGCTTCTTTCCAAGGTTACAACATGGAAGATGCTATTGTTATAAATGCTAGTTCATTACAAAGAGGTTTGTTCTGGTCCTATATGCTCAGAACTTATGAAGCTGAACAGAAGAGATACATGGGAGGACAAGAAGATATAATAGGTATTCCTGAACCAGGAGTAAGAGGATATGCAGGTGAAGATGCTTACAAACATTTGCCAGAAGACGGGATAGTTAATCCTGAAACTCTTGTTAATTCAGATGATGTTCTTATAGGAAGAGTTTCACCATTAAGATTTTTAGGTTCAATGGACCAATTCGTCACAGGAATAGAAAATATAAGAGAAACTTCTGTTAGACTAAGACATGGAGATTCAGGAATCGTTGATAGAGTATTTTTAACTGAAACAGTAGACGGAACCAAACTCGTAAAAGTTGTGGTTAGAGACTTGAAAATTCCAGAAATAGGTGATAAGTTTGCAAGCAGGCATGGACAGAAAGGGGTTATTGGATTAATACTTCCTCAAGAAGATATGCCATTTACAGAGGATGGAATAGTTCCTGATATAATTTTCAACCCGCATGGAATACCTTCAAGAATGACTATGGGGCAGCTTTTAGAAATTATCGCAGGAAAAGTTGGCGCACTTTCTGGAAGGTATATTTTCTCCCCACCATTTAACCCAACACCAGAAAAAGAATTAAGAAGTATGTTAGAAGCTTATGGTTTTAGAAATGATGGAAAAGAGACTATGTACGACGGAATAACAGGAAAGAAATTTGAAGCACAAATTTTTATAGGCAGTTGCTTTTACCAAAAATTGGACCATCTAGTTTCAAACAAAATCCATGCAAGGTCAAGAGGACCTGTCACATTATTAACCAAACAACCAACAGAAGGAAGGAGCAAGGAAGGAGGTTTAAGATTAGGAGAGATGGAAAAAGATTGCTTAATTGCGCATGGCGCAGCGCTTGCTTTAAAAGAAAGGTTTGACTCTGATAAAACTACTGTATCTGTTTGTAGTGAGTGCGGTTTAGTTGCAATATTTGACAGAATAAAAAACAGAAAGTACTGCCCTGTTTGTAAAGAATCAAAAATTATTGATGTTGAAATGAGCTACGCCTTTAAACTAATGTTAGATGAACTTAAAAGCATGCTTATATATCCAAGAATTGTTGTAAAGGAGGAGTAAAATGCAAGTTGACAGAATAGAGTTCTCAATTTTGAGTCCAGAAATGATTAAAAAAATGAGTGTAGCAAAAATTACAAAAACTGAGCTTTACGATCAAGAAGGTTATCCGATAGAAGGAGGCCTAATGGACCCAAGGTTGGGAGTTGTTGATCCTGGAATAAGATGTAGAACATGCGGAGGAAGTGTTGGAGAATGCCACGGACATTTTGGTTATCTTGAGCTTACTCGTCCAGTAGTTCACGTACATTATGCAAAAATAATTTTAAGCCTTTTGAAAGTTTGTTGTAAAAAGTGCGGAAGAGTTTTGATAGCAGAAAAAGATGTACAAAAGATAAAAACCAAAAAAGTACCTTTTAAAGAGATAGTAAAACTTGCAAAGAAAAAATGCCCTTACTGTAATGCTGAACAAGGAAAGATAAAGTTCATCAAACCTTATACTTTTCTTGAAGATAATGAAATTTTGAACCCCATAAAATTAAGAGAAAGACTTGAGAAAATTCCTAGCGAAGATCTTGAGCTTTTAGGATTTAAAGGTATGCGTCCAGAATGGCTTATCTTAACGCTTTTGCCCATTCCACCAGTTACTGTTAGGCCATCTATAACACTGGAAACAGGAGAAAGGTCTGAAGATGATTTAACTCACAAGCTTGTTGATATAGTAAGAATTAACGAAAGGTTAAAAGAAAATATAGATTTAGGAGCGCCAGATTTTATTATCGAAGACCTTTGGGAGCTTTTGCAGTACCATGTTGCAACCTTTTTTGATAATGAAATAACTGGTGTTCCGCCAGCAAGGCATCGCTCTGGAAGAGTTCTCAAAACTCTTTCTCAAAGACTTAAGACAAAAGAAGGAAGGTTTAGAGGGAATTTAGCAGGCAAGAGAGTTAATTTCTCGGCAAGAACTGTTATAAGTCCAGATTCTATGATAGATATAGATGAGGTGGGTGTTCCTGAAATTGTTGCTAAAGAATTGACTATTCCTGTAAGAGTGAATGAAAAAAATATAGAGGAGATGAGAAGACTAGTTCTCAACGGAACAAACTGGCCTGGAGCAAATTATGTGATAAGACCTGACGGAAGAAGAAAGAAAGTGACAAACGAAAATAAGGAAGATTTAGCTAAAGAATTAGCTCCTGGCTATATTGTAGAAAGGCACATAAGAGATGGTGATATAGCACTTTTCAACAGACAACCAAGTTTGCATAGAATGAGCCTTATGGCCCATAGAGTAAGGGTAATGCCATTCAAAACTTTTAGACTTAACTTATGTTCTTGCCCTCCTTATAATGCAGATTTTGACGGAGATGAGATGAATTTGCATATACCTCAAACAGAAGAGGCTCAAGTTGAAGCGCAAGAATTGATGATAGTCCCAAAACACATGAGAAGTCCAAGATTTTCTGGGCCAATAATAGGGGCAGTAAAAGATCATATTACTGGATTATACTTGCTAACTCATGGAAATAAGAAGTTTAAGAGAGAAGAGTTTGTACAACTCATAAGAGCTGTTGACCAAGAAATAGAAATACCTGAAAAGGAGTACATGAGTGGAAAAGAAATATTCAGCCTTTTCTTACCAAAAGACTTTTCCATAGAGCATAAAGCAAAATGCTGTAAAGGATGTGAAAAATGTTTGAAAGAAAAATGTCCTTATGATGCTTATGTTGTTATAAAAAATGGAAAATTAATTTGTGGTACCATAGATAAAGCTGCTGTCGGCGACGAAGATGGAAAAGTTATAGATAAAATGGAAAAGGAATATGGGGCTATGTTCTTGAAGAAGTTCTTGTTCAACATAACCAGACTTTCTATTCAAGTTCTAATGAATTCTGGTTTTTCCTTAAGTATTTCAGATCAAGACCTAACAGAAGAAGAGACTAGAGAAATTAAAAAAGTTTTAGATAATGTAAGAAGAGAAGTTGATGAACTTATAGAAGCCTACGAAAAAGGAGAAATTAGAATTCTTGCCGGAAGAACCCCAAAAGAAAGTTTGGAGCATTTGATTAAAATAAAGTTAAGAAATGGGTTGAACGAAGTAGGAAAAATATTGGCTGAAAGGGCAAAAGAAAATCCAACAATAATAATGGCAAAAAGTGGGGCAAGAGGAAGTCTGGTAAATCTTGTACAGACTGCTGCAGTTATAGGACAGGAAACTGTTATGGGAGAAAGAATGGAAAGAGGTTACCAAGAAAGAACTTTCCCACATTTCAAAAGAGGCGATGTGAGCCTAGAGGCAAAAGGGTTTGTTGGTAGGGGATTTAGAAGCGGTTTAACTCCTTTTGAATTTTTCTTTGACGCAATAAACAGTAGAGAATCTTTGATGGATAAATCGCTCAAAACAAGACATTCGGGTTATATGGAAAGAAGATTAGTAGGAGCTTTACAAGATTTGAAAGTTGAGTATGACGGAAGTGTAAGAGATAGTGCCAAAAGAATTGTTCAATTCTTACCCGGAGAAGACGGGCTTGATCCTTCAAAAATTAAAAAGGTTGGTATAGATGTTAGAGGAATTGCAGAAAAATTATTTGGATGAAATAGTTTTACCTAAGAGAATTGTTAAAGAGATAGAAGAAGTTGCTAAAGAGAAAAAGCTAACAAAAGAACAACTAAAAAAATTGGAAGAAGAAGTAAAGAAAGAATATTTAAGATCAAGGTTTGAACCAGGTGAAGCAATAGGTATAATTGCTGCTCAAAGCATATCTGAACCAGCTACTCAAATGACAATGAGAACTTATCACTTTGCTGGCTCTGCAGGTATAAAAGTTACTTATGGGTTACCTCGTCTAATTGAAATTTTTGACGCAAAGAAAAATCCAGAAACACCTATGATGACAATTTACCTTAAAAAAGAATTTAATAACAGAGAAGATGCAAAAAAAGTTGCAGAAAAAATCTTGGAGAAAAAAGTCCTTAAGCTAATGAAAAGAGCTTCTATAGACTTAAGCGAAGGGTTAATAGAAATTGAACCAATAGATTTAAGAAAAATAAGCTCTATTGCTGAAGCTATAAAAGAAAATTTCAAAGATTTAAAAGTTCAAGTGAAAAAAGATGCAATAGTAATTAAACCAAAAAAAGAGATTGAGATAAGGGAATTGCAAAGAATAAGGGAAAAGATATTAAACACTAGAGTTAGTGGAATTGAAGGCATTTCTAACGTGGTTGTTAGAAGAGAGGGTGATGACTGGATTATTAACACTATAGGTTCTAATTTGGAAGAAGTCCTTAAAATAAAGGAAGTTGATAGCACAAGAACTATTACTAATGACATTTATGAAACTGCGAGAGTTTTAGGAATAGAAGCTGCAAGGAACTTAATAATAAACGAAGCACAAAAAACTTTGGAAGAACAAGGTTTAAATGTTGATGTTCGTCACTTAATGCTTGTGGGAGATATAATGACAAGAAGTGGAACGATAAAACCAATAGGAAGGTATGGAGTTGCTGGTGCAAAATCTTCAATCCTAGCAAGAGCAGCTTTTGAAGAGACTATTAAACATTTGGTTAAAGCTTCTGTTAGAAATGAAGTTGATAGTTTCCAAGGAATTTTCGAAAATGTTATGATTGGACAAGTAGTTCCAGCAGGAACTGGAATGTTTGAGCTAGTGGCAAGGTTTGAAGAGGAAGAAAAATGAGCCTAGCAAAAACAATTCAAGACGCAATAAAAAGTAAAAAAGCAATAATAGGTTATAGAGAATCGATTAAATATTTGAAGTTAAACAAAGCAGAATTAATTATACTGGCAGAAAATTCACCAGAAAAGATAAAAAAAGAAATTGAACATATAGCAAAAATTGCAAACATTAAACTAGAAACTGTTAAAGAGAGTAAAGAATTAGGAGTTATGTGTGGGAAACCATTTCCAGTAACAACTGTAGTGATTAAAGGATAACTATGAGTCTAACCTTCAACACAGAAACCATAAGACTTATAACACTCTTTGAAAACCTTACCGGAGCTAGAGTCAAGGATTGTGTAATAGATAAAGAAAGCAACACTGTTTATTTTCTGGTAGAAGAAGGAATGATTGGTATAGCTATAGGAAAGAATGGAAGCGTTGTTAAAAATGCAGAAAAGTTAATAGGAAAAAACATTAAAATATTTGAATTTTCAAAAGACCTGAAAACTTTTGTAAAGAAACTTATACCACAAGCTAATGAAATAAGAATAAAGAATGAAAACAACTCGATAATAGTTGAAGTAAAAGTAGACAAGAAAGAAAAGGCTTTAGTTATAGGAAGGGATGAGAAAAACTTAAAAATATTAAAGCAATTATTTCAAAGAAACCATAAAGTTAATGATTTAGTTGTAAGGTGAAAAAATGGGAAGAGGCTTATTTGCAGCAAGGAAATTGAAAAAAACAAGAAAAAAAATGAAGTGGAAAGATATACACTACAAAAGAAGAATCTTGCAACTATGGAAAAAAGATCCTTTGGAAGGAGCCCCCCAAGCTAGAGGAATAGTTATCGATAAGCGTGGAGTAGAGCAAAGAAAACCAGCTTCAGGATTAATTAAGGCTGTAAGAGTTCAATTACTTAAAAATAACGTTCAAGTTACTGCTCATGTTCCTGGAGAAGGAGCGATAGACATAATTAACGAGCATGATGAGGTACTTATAGAAAGTATAGGCGGTGCGCAAGGCGGGCCAAAAGGAAGTATGTGGGGAATTAAGTATAAAGTTGTTAAGGTAAACGGAGTTGCTTTAAGTGAAATTTTAGCTGGAAAGAAACAAAAGCCTACTAGGTAAAAAATATGGAATTAAAAATTTTTGGAAAATGGAGCACAGAAGGAGTAGAAGTTAAAGACCCTGGTTTAGCAAAATACATAAACCTCAAGCCAGTTATCGTCCCTCGCTCAGGAGGGAAGTATGCCAAACAACAATTTCATAAATCAAAAATGAATATTGTTGAAAGATTTATGAACAAACTTATGGTTCCTGGTCATAGAGGAAAAAAGCATGTTACTAGTTCTGGTCATTGTGTGGGAAAAACTTCTGTTCAGTACAAAATTGTTAAAGAAGTTTTTGAAAGAATCGAACAAATAACTAAAAAAAATCCTATAGAAGTTTTAGTCGGAGCCATAGAAAACGCTGCCTTGAGAGAAGAAATAACCTCTTATCAGCTTGGAGGAATAATCGTTAGAAGAGCTGTGGTTACAAGCCCGCAGAGAAGGGTTGATTTAGCTTTAAGAAACATAGTCCAAGCAGCTTATAGAAAAGCTTTTGGGAAGAAGGAAAATATGATTGATGCTTTGGTAAATGAAATAATTGCTGCATACAATAACGACGCTAGCAAAAGTGAAGCAATAAAGGAAAAGGAAAGGATAGAAAGGGAGGCAGAAGGTGCAAGATGAATTTTTGAACCATTAATCTTTAAAACCATTTCTAAAGGATTAATAATAAATATGCGACTTTCCAAAATTTAGAAATTAACTTAAAGGTGAAAAAAATGGCAAAGAAAGAGATGATTGAAAGGATCAAAGAAGCGATGAAAGATCCAGCAAGAATAAGAAATGTTGCAACAAGCTCTCATGTACATCATGGGAAAACTGCTTTAACTGATAACTTGATGGCTGGAGCAGGAATGTTAGCAGAAGAAATGGCAGGAAAAGTAATGTACACTTGGTTTGATGAACAAGAGAGAAGAAGACAACTAACAATTTATGGAGCAAACGTTTCCATGGTTCATGAGTATGAAGGTAAAGATTATTTAATTAACTTAGTCGATACTCCTGGTCATGTGGATTTTGGTGGTGATGTTACTAGAGCAATGCGTGCTGTTGACGGCACAATAGTTCTTGTATGCGCAGTTGAGGGAATAATGCCGCAAACAGAAACAGTTTTCAGACAAGCTTTGAGAGAATACGTTAAGCCAGTTTTATTCATTAACAAGACCGACAGGCTGATAAAAGAGTTAAAATTATCACCAGAAGACATGCAAAAAAGGTTTGAAGAAATTATTCGTGATGTTAATATTCTGATTCAAAAGTATGCCCCTGAAGAGTTTAAGAATAAATGGTTAGTAAGCGTTGCAAATGGTAGTGTAGCGTTTGGTTCAGCAACTAAAAGATGGGCTATTTCTATCCCATACATGCAAAAAACTGGAATAACTTTTAAGGAGATTATTGAACTCACATTAGCTGGAAAGGAAGATGAGCTAGCAAAAAAAGCTCCTCTACATCAAGTTGTTTTAGACATGATTATTAAACATTTACCAAATCCTTTAGAAGCTCAGAGGTATAGGCTATCAAAAATTTGGAAAGGAGATTTAGAATCAGAAATAGGGAAGCAAATGTTAGCATGCGATGCAAACGGAAGACTTGCTGCAATAGTCACAAAAGTAGTTCCTGACCCACATGTAGGTTTTGTTGCAACAGCAAGAATTTTCTCAGGAAAAGTTTACAAAGGAAAGGACGTTTACTTGATAAACCAGCATAAACAAGAAAAAATTCAGCAAGTTGCTGTTTACAAAGGAATATTGAGAATTCCTGTTGAAGAAGTTACTGCAGGAAACATCGCTGCAATAGTTGGAATTCCTGAAGCTTTCACAGGAGAAACTGTTTGTGAACCAGACAATATAATAGAACCTTTTGAAGAAATAAAGCATCTGTTTGAGCCTGTAGTGACAAAAGCTATTGAGCCAAAAAATCCTATGGAATTACCAAAGCTTGTTGAAGCTTTAAAGAGAATTGGAAAGGAGGATGCTGTTTTGCAAGTGAAAATAAATCAAGAAACAGGAGAATACCTTGTTTCTGGCTTAGGTGAACTTCATCTGGAGGCAAAAGTTGAGAATAAGCTTAAAGAAATGGGAATAGAAGTTGAGATGAGTAAGCCTATAGTTGTTTATAGAGAAACAATTTTTGATAAGTCTCCTACTATTGAAGGAAAAAGCCCAAACAAGCATAATAGATTTTACATAATGGTTGAACCTTTGGAAGAAAAAATATACCAAGCTATGAAAGAAGGAGAAATTCCAAGCACAGTAGAAGTTAAAACTAAAATGTTAGACTTGTTCAAAAAACTTTCTAACTTAGGAATGGATTATGACGAGGCAAAAAGAATAGTTGTAATTTACAATAAAAACATGTTTATCGACTTAACAAAAGGTGTGCAATTTATGAATGAAGTTATAGAAATGGTTAAAGATGCTTTTAAGGAAGTTATGGATGATGGACCATTAGCAAGAGAACCTTGCACTAAAGTGAAAGTTAAGCTTGTAGATGCTGAGCTTCATGAAGACCCTGTGCATAGAGGCCCAGGACAAATAATGCCTGCTGTAAGGTATGCTATAAGGCAGGGAATGCTTAAAGCTAACGCTACCTTGCTTGAACCTAAACAAATAATAAGGATTGATGTACCTACTGAGCTAATGGGCGAGGCTACAAGAGAAGTTGAGAACAGAAGAGGGCAAATTTTAGACATGAAAGAAGAGAGGGGGGCAAGCGTTATAATAGCAAAGGTTCCTGTTTCTGACATGTTTGGTTTTGATGCTAGCTTAAAATCTGCAACCTCAGGAAGAGGATTTTATAGCTTGATAGAAACAGTTTTTGAAAAATTACCGAATGAACTAAGAGACGAAGTAATAAAAAGCATAAGGAAGAGAAAAGGTCTACCTGAAGAAATTCCTAAACCTGAAGTATAGTATTCGCTGATTTCGTCTGTTAAAGTGAAAAAGTTTAAATATATTTAAATACTCAATTTAAATTTAAGTTAGTGGGGGTGAATTGATGCCTGCAAAACCACACATAAACATAATGACTGCAGGACATGTTGATGCTGGTAAATCAACTCTTATAGGAAGATTACTATACGAAACTGGAGCCATAAGAGATGAAGAATTAAGAAAGTTAAAGGAATTGGCTACTCAACTTAAGAAAGAAACTTTCGAATATGCTTTTGTTATGGACAAGCTTAAAGAGGAAAGAGAAAGAGGTTTAACAATAGATATAATGCATCGCCCTTTTGAAACACAAAAATGGTTTTTCACTATAATCGACTGTCCTGGTCATAGAGATTTTGTTAAAAATATGATAACTGGAGCAAGCCAAGCAGATGCTGCCATTTTTGTTATTTCAGCAAAGGAAGGAGAAGGTGTGCAAGAACAAACAAAAGAGCATGCTTGGCTCATGAAAGTTCTTGGAATTAAACAAATTATTGTTGTTTTGAACAAAATGGATACGGTAAACTATGACGAAAAAAGGTTTAACGAAGTAAAAGAGGAAGCAATAAAGTTGCTTAAAACTATTGGTTACAAAGTTGAAGAAATTCCTTTCATTCCAATTTCAGCTTACCATGGAGATAATGTTACTAAGAAATCTGATAAAACGCCTTGGTATAAAGGTCCTACCTTAGTTGAAGCCTTAGACACTTACATAAAAGAGCCAGAAAAACCTGTTGGAAAGCCATTAAGAATTCCAATCCAAGATGTTTACAGCATAACAGGAGTTGGTACTGTTCCAGTAGGGAGGGTTGAAACAGGAGTTTTAAAAGTTGGCGACACTCTAGTTTTTGAACCACCAGGAGTAAAAGGTGAAGTTAAATCTATAGAAATTCACCATCAACCAATTCAAGAAGCTAAACCAGGAGATAATGTTGGGTTTAATGTAAGAGGAGTGAGCAAAACCGATATAAAGAGAGGGGATGTAGCAGGCCATCCTGACAACCCTCCAACTGTAGCAAAAGAGTTTACTGCACAAATTGTTGTTTTGCAACATCCAACAGTAATTAGTGCTGGTTATACTCCAGTTTTTCACTGTCATACTGCTTCAGTAGCTTGTACTATTACTGAAATAATTGCAAAGATTGACCCAAGAACAGGTGCAGTAATTCAGGAAAAACCTGATTTCATAAAAACTGGAGATGCAGCAAAGATTAGAGTTGTTCCTACCAAACCAATGGTTATTGAGAAGCAATCTGACTTTCCTGAGTTGGCAAGGTTTGCTATTCGTGACATGGGAATTACAGTAGCTGCTGGAGTTTGCTTGGATGTAGTAAAGGCCAAGTAGTTATTTAGTATTATTTCCCTGGCTCTTTTTTATTATTTTATTAGGCTGAGGCTTTATAAAGCTTGTGGTTAATTCTATTAATTGATATGGTTACATCTAAAAAAATACTAGAGATTAAAATAAAAAGAGATTGGTATGATTATGTTATGCTAATCTTGGTGGGGATTGGTACCTTTAGCGCATTATTTGGCGTGACTATACAAGTTCCAAAAATACAAGGCGCATTAGAAAATATTAGCAAATCATATAATGCAAGTTTAAGTGAAAGATTATCAATCAAAGAAACTTTTACGACATGTGTCACGCATGCAAAAACACCACACATAACAGAATGCTATACATGCAATGAATACCCCATAGAACAAATTAATGCAATTCTGCGTGTGTGCAATATAGAAATAACAGACTCTCTTACTAATACAACAAACAAAACACAAAAACTCGAATTAATAAAATAGAAAAAATGTTTAAATTTCCATATTTTTTATTTCTCCTTTCCTTTATTATAAAATTATTTTTTTTCAGTCTTTTGGTTGAAGAATCTAATACATTGAGCTTTGTTGAGTTGCTAAATATATGAAAACAACAACTACAATAAAAACTACAACTATACAAATAAATAGAAATATATTACCCGTAGATATGAAGAAATCACCGGTTCCGGGTAAAATAGCATTCATTGTCCTACCCAAAACATTGCCAAAATAAGCCAATAAACCTAACGCTAATATTATTGAACCCATTATTCCTAGCACCACCCATATATTTATTTCCATATCTCATGAGATGAAATCAAAAATATTTATTTTTATTCTTTGTTAATTGAATTATTAACACTTACCAATAGTAGTAGTAATAGTATATCCTCTTTCAATCATCTTGCTGACTAACTCTTCTAAACTTACCCACTTCC
This sequence comes from Candidatus Aenigmatarchaeota archaeon, assembly GCA_038998335.1. Lineage (GTDB taxonomy): Archaea > Aenigmatarchaeota > Aenigmatarchaeia > CG10238-14 > SCSR01 > JAVZHQ01. The sequence continues at coordinate 119,877 of JAVZHQ010000002.1, forward strand.
TTTTCTTATTGCCTACCAAAAGATAGCACACGCACTCAACGATGTCTCTTGCTACACTATTATCTCTACTACTATTACTATCTACTATTACATTTGGCCCCATTATCTCTACTACTTTATCCAGCGCAAACTGAGGATTTCTCATGTAGCTTCTAAGAAAAGGTAAGGTTAATCTTATACCGGCTTCTGTCACTACTAAAACATTATTAAGGTATAACTCGTTTACTATTTCTTCTATTTGTTGTAAACTTATTGAAATACTCATCGAATCACCGCATTGCTTAATAATCGCATCCTTAGAACGATGCCGTGAGAGGCTCTTCTTTCGCACCAACCGTTTTTAACCCATAATGAAAGAATTTGTCTACCTATTCTCCAACAAATCTTTCTGTGACTAAACCAGAATCTTATATAGCTATAATTTATCACTTTGTTGGGTGTTGTGTAGAAAGCGGGCAACTCCTCTAAAAATTTCTCAAACAAATATTTGGCATATTTGTTCTCCATATGATTATTAACCATTAGAATCACCCCGATTTCCAGATGAAGGTGATTCCTTCCACCATTTTCTTAGGACCTTAACATATTCTGGCAGGTTGTCTTCATTCATTTTCTCTCACCTTTTCGCAATTCTTTCTCAAGAAGAACTCTTATAAAACCTGAAAAAGTTGAACCTCGTTTGTAGGCTTTCTTTTTTGCTTTTTCCTTCAAACTTTTCGGTATTGAAATTGTAGCCCTCATGGCGCAAATTTAAGTAATCTAATGTTAAATTCGGGTAGGTATCAAAAAATGATACTACTTATCTCAACAATTATTTAAAAATAGTTACGCCGAAATTATTTTTAGATGTTTAAAAAGTTTAAAATAAAAATATTAGAGTTGCTCGTAAAAAATTCTGTAAACTCTTTTGAAAAAGCAATTAGAATGGATGTTTATGAAGAAAGGTTAATGAAAGAGATTGGAATTGAAAATAAAACTTACTTCTATAAGATATTGTACGAAATGGAGAGAGGAAAGGCTATAACAAGAGTCGCTCACGGCCCAACGAACCGTGTTTATGTTTATATGACACCGAGTCAATACGAGCGGGTTAAAAAACTACTTCCTATTCTGAATGATTTAGAACTTGTTTTAGGTCTTATTTTAGTTTCGAATAAAGACATTAATAGGATTGTGGATACACTATTGCAAAAAATTTACGAAAAGTCTTGAAATTCTGCAAAAGTGCTTTATTTTAAGTAGATATAATTTTTAAAGTAAGAATAAGAAATTTTTGAATCTTTTAACAAATCTTTAAGAGTAAATCTTTCTAAAATACCAAGTTTATCCAAATCTTTGACTTTTTCGAGAAATTCTTTAGATTTTGAGATAAATAGTATATAAAAATTTCATACCATAAATTAAATTATGAGAGGCGAGCTCATGGAATTAAGTTGTCCATTCTGTGACAGGGGGAAAATAGAAGTCTGGTATATTCCAAGCTATATTAAAATTAGAAGAATATCTGGCTCATTTGGTAAGGGTCACGCCTTTTCTAAAAGTGCTGATATTTGGATAGTAAAATCAGGTTGTCCTGTTTGTGGTAAATCACCAAATGAAGTAGAAAGAGAATTAAAACGAAAGAGAATAATTTAGGTTATAAATTATGTCAGAAATTGACAAACAATCTAAAATAATTTTAAAAAATGGAGAAATTTTATGTTCTTTACCAATTACTGCTCATACAAGTAAAATCAGAGTAAAGAGAAATGGAGAACCTTTAGCCACGCGTCAAAAAAATCTTCTTGATAGTGACTTGATAGAATGGCAAATTTCTTACTATAAACCAAATACAAACAAAGAACTTTTTGAAATTGGGTTGATGTTAAAAATTGCTTATGAAAATGGAATTATTTCTAGAGAAGAATTAAAAAATATTAAGGAATATGTCAAGAAAGTTGATAAAACTTTCTTTGAGAGTTATTCTTTTAGAGTTGAGAAGTTAGAAGAAAATTTTTATGATTTTATGGTGATGTTGAGAGAATTTCCCTTTCTTCGTAAATTTTTTAGCGATGGTTGCTCTTTAGAAATAGAAATAAAACACAAGCAAAAAGCTGTCGGGTTTCAACCTATGCTTTATATTTTTATTCCTTTAAAAAATGTAGTTTCAGAAAATGAGAATAATTTAATCGGAAGAAAAGCAAGGCCAAAAGAAAGAGTGATTTGGAAACCTAATAAAATACATATAATTGAAACAATTAAGGCATTTGCTATAGCTTCTAAGACTCATCTGAATGATATCAAAGAAATTCTTAACAGGATTGAATCCTAAACTCTAAAATATCACTTTTTTTAATTGATTTGCTACCAACCCTAAAAGTTAGGTTTTTGAAATGTTCTTGATTTTCATTTAGTATTCTGCATATTTTTTCCTTAAGTTCTTTATCTTTGTCATATTTTTCTTTAAACTTAAACACATAAAACATGTCATTCAAAACATCTTTCTTTATGTTTATTAATCCAGCCCTACCGACACTTGTATTACCAACTCTAACGATAGCTAGATAATAATCTGAGACATTTTCACCTACAGGGATTTCAATTTTTTCTGTTATGTTTGAACCAGAAACATTATTATTCGTGTAGGATTTTTTATAATAAACTTTTTCATTTGATAAAAACTCATATAATGGAATTCCCTTAAGGCATACATTTTTCTTGTATAAGAATGATTTTGGTATAAGCTCTTCAGTTAATAGATTGGACTTATCTAATATTTCCTCGACCTTCCTACCCTCTTCATAAATAAGAATTATTTTATCTTTAAACTTTTCAACATTAGTAAATATGGCAAAACAGCATGGTATGGGCTCATCGACCCATTTTTTATTGTTTTGATACACTATAATGGTAGAAAATCTATTTAGAATTTCTCTTTTAACTTCCAAATTTTTTCCTTTTATAAAAAAGGAAATTGGTAGAACAAAACCAATAGTCGAATTTTCATCTTTTAAATGTTTAATAGACTTAAGAATAAAGACATTCTCTATTTGTATTTTCTCTTTTTTAACCAATTTTTTTGTTAGGTATTCTTTGGGGTGAATAGGACTATTAAAATATTTTTTTGGAAAGTAGTAGCTTTCCTTTATGTTATATTTCGTGAAAGGCGGGTTACCTATAATTAGGTCAAATTTTTTATCTAAAGGGTAAAGGAAAAAGTCACAAGGTTGCTTTGTGAATTGTGGGTCAATCTCACAACCTTCTATGTTATTAAATCCTTTCTTTTTAAGAATTTTTATAAAATTACCTGTTCCAAAGGAGGGCTCTAAAATCTGAATTTTTTTATCATATTTTTTAAATTTCAGAATTAAATCTATAACTTTTTTTACTATTTCCTTTCTTGTAAAATATTGACCTAAAATGAATTTTTTATTTATTTTCAAATTTATCACCATATATTAGCCAATCTTTTATTGGCAAGTTTAACATACTTTGGATTAATTTCAAATCCTATAAAATTTCGATTGAGTTGTTTACAGGCGATAGCTGTGCTTCCACTTCCAATAAAAGGGTCTAAGATTAAATCATTTTCTTTGGTGAACATTATCAGTATATCTCGAATAAAATGCTTGGGTTTAGGTGTAGGGTGGTCTATATAGCCTTCATCAGGTTCGATCATCTTTGTTCCAGCTATATGCTCAAATAAATCTTTATTAGGTTGAATAATTTTCGGGTTTCCTTTCTTGAAAATGAAGCAAGACATATATTTTGTAATTCCTATTGGAGATTTAACATTTGCTTTTGGAGAATAAAAAATTATTTGCCAAAAGTAGACAAATGGGTTGTTTATAAATAGTTTTGGTAGAAATTTTGTGCTAAAAAATGTAATGAAGAAACTATTATTTTTTAAAACCCTATAACATTCGGGTAAAATTTTATAGAATGTGGTTAAATCCTCGTCGTTACGAATTCCCTCTTTTTTCAAGCCGTAAGGTGGGTCTGTGATAATTGCATCTATGGTTTCATCCGGTATCTCTTTAATTAATTTTAAAGCATCGCCCAATACTATTTTGTTAATAAATTTGTCGATTGTCATTATTCACACCATTTAAACTATGTTATTATCTTTTGATATCCATTTTTTTCTCAGTTAGCATTATAGTAATATATAACACTACCTATATTTAAAATTTAATAACCCTAACACTAAGGTTATAGATTTATATACTACTAAACACTTAAAGAATATATGGCCAAACGAATTTCTACAAGTATAAAAATAGACCCGGAAATCCTTAAACAAGCAAAACATTATGCAATTGATGAGGGTATTACTTTTTCTGAATTGGTAGAAAGAGCATTAAAAAATGAAATAAAAAAATAAATTATCCGAAAAAATAGTTCGATTCTTATTTGAATTTTAATATTATCCAAACATTCAAAGATGTTCCAAAAGATTTGAGTAGAGAAGCTAAAATCGTTATTGGAACTGCATGGGTTTTATGGAATGAAATACCATATGAGTTTACGATTTGATTTTAATTTTTTTCTAAACTCCTTCTTTTCATCTCTTCTTCCTTCTTTTTCATATAAGCTTCATAAATTATGTCAAATTTTTCCAAAATAGCTGATTGATGGGGTTTTTCGATTTTTTGAATAATTGTAGGAGATTGGTACATTTCTCCTAAAACTTTCATTAAATGAATTTTTACAAGTAAAAGCCTGTCTATATTCTTATCCAACCTTCCTCCATCCTTTACTTCATACCACTTAGCCACTTCAAGTCTTCTATCTATATCTTCAAGCTCATTCCACATTAAATTTATTAATTGCTCCACATTTCTTGTGTTATATTTTTTGATTATAATTTTTTTGAAAGCACAAATCGCTCCTGTCTGATAAAAGCTACACCTATCTCTTATATAGCAACTATCACAATCAATTATTTTAAATCTTCTCGCTCTCATCCCATGCTTAAATGCTGCCAAATTTCCTTTTACAAACCTTCCTGTTTTAGGGTCTCTGTCAATCTGCTTTACAACTGTTTCTCTGCTATCCTTAATTTTATTTTCACCGTTTGTGTTTTCTTGACCAACGGTGACCATAAACATCACTCCTCAAACAAATATTCCAAACCTCTCTCCTTGACCATTTGCCTAAAAACCTCTTTTACACTTTCGTCCCTATTTGCCAACACCAAAAGAAAATCTTTAACAAAATCATCAAAATCTTTCCTCACCTTTTCAGCTTCCAAAATCATTTTAATATCCAAAGGAGAGCCACACCTTTTACAAAAACTAAAAGATGATGGGTTGACTTCACCACATTTAAAACATTTCTTAACTTCCTTGTTCATAACTTCTAAGAGCTTTTCATCTATCTCCTTTCCTGATAAATGATAATAAACAGAAGCCATCTTGCTATCTTTAGTCCAACCGAATATTTCCTTCATCACAGCTTCTGGTAAATGTTTTGCTAAATGAGTAGCTCTTGCGTGTCTGAAAGCATGAGGATTCACTCTTTTTTTAATTCCAACTTTCTCAGCCAACTTTTTTAAAATAGATTCAACTTGCACATAGGTTATTAATCCTCGTTTGTTTTTGCCCAAAGATATCCACACATAAGCTTCTGGGTCGTTTCTTAAAGGATGTACATCTAACCAATTTTCTAATTCCTTAACATACTCTATTATTCTCACTCTTCTCATTCCAGTTTTTCCGTCAACTATTAACACACAGCCATGCTCATCAAAAATTATATTTTTAATTTTTAGGGAAAGCAACTCTCCTACTCTGCAACCCGATTCATAAAGTACGAGAACTAGGGCTTTATCTCTAAGATTGTTTGCTACTTTAGCCATCCTTTCTATTTCTTCTTTAGTCAAAATCTCTTCTGGTAAGAACTTGTTTTTCAACTTATGATTTAACTTAATCCATTCTACTTCTTCAGGATAAGTATTTGAGTTTCTCAACCATTTATAAAACCTCTTTAGCTCGCATTTAATCGCAGTTTTAGATTTCTCACTTCCGTACCTATTCTCTACTTCACTAACAACAGCTATGATATCCTCTTTTGTAGCTTCTGTAAATGGTTTGTTGAGAATTTTTGCTATCGTGGACAAAGCCCAAAGAACATTCCTCAAAGTAGCTTTTCTGAAGCCGTTTGCATTAAGAAGATTGAAGAACTTGAAGATAAGCTGTTTGTTCTCTTCGCATATAGAAGAGTTTTTAATTCTCTCAATATCTTTTTCCAAGCTTCTGGCAGTATTTAAGCTCATAATTTTGCCTACCTTCTTTTTAGCCTAAATATGCCAGAAGAAATAATACTAAATAACTACCATAGCTTTATGTAGTTAAGGCAAAGTAATTCTTTTATTTTTTCTTTGTTGTTTATAATAAAAATTAGTAAAATTAAGATTTTCTCAAAAAATTATTTCTGCTTGCTTGCAAAATAAGCTACCCCAATTCCTAGAAGTGCAAAAGCAAAAGCTATTACACCCAAAACCCAAGCTTGCTCTTTTGCGAATATCAAGAAGAAAAAAACTATTGGTATAAATATACCTGCAAGAGCAGGAGCAATTCCAGTTATATCATGTTCTTTTTTCATACTTAATGCTTGTTTTACAAGCTTATAAGCATTGTTTAACTATCAAAAGTTCAAAACAAACTTGTAAGAATTAATCAAGATTCCCTAAAATATTTAAATAAGCTTTACAAATCAAAATTCTAGAAAAGTTTAAATAATTTAACTCAATAACACAAGAGAAGTGGTATTATGAAAATTGATTTAGAAAACATAGCAAAAGAAGTTTTTAAGAAAAAACCTTTGGTAATAAAAAAAATAGACAAAAATCTAATTAAAGTTTTCTATAAAGGTAAAAGTCCAAGAAACACACCAAAACCAATAATTCTTCCAAAAATAATAAATTTGGATGAAGAAATTATTGAGAATGTTGGAATGTACATTGGTGATGGAACTCTCTCACCAACCAGAAAACATCAAATAGAATTTACTACTATAGATGTAGACATGGCAAAAAAATTCCTCGATTTTTTAACGAAAAGATGGTGTGTTAAAATACAAAATATAACCTTTATTTTAAAGTACAACAAAGGAAACAAAAAAACAATAAAAGAAAAATGGAAAAAATATCTAAATGTCCCAAGTGAAAAACTTCTAGTTAAAAAAGAAACTAAATATAATGCTCGAGATTCTCTGACAATTATTGTTAACAGCTTGATTTTTACTCAAGTATTCAAAAAATTTATTAAAAAATCACTACCATTAATTAAACTAAATTCTAAATTAATAAAAGCATTTCTAAGAGGAGAATTTGCAGCTGATGGAAAATTTATAGTAGAAAAAGATACCAATACCTACTATATCTCTGAAATAACCTTCTGTTATAACTATCCTAAAGAGTTATGGTTACGGAATTACTTAGTCGAATGCCTAACGAAAGAAGGAATAACAAAAATCAATGAAAACCGAAAAGGCTTTATTAGAATTACCGGCTGGAATAATTATTTTAAATTATGGAAGATGGGAATTTTTAACTGTTGTAAGAGAAAAAAAGAAAAATTTCTATCAACGATTAAACAATCAAAAATTCATCTTATGGTAGATGTTGAAACAATTAAACAAATTATAAATTCTTCGAGTCTGACCAAAAAGGCCATAGCAAATAAAGTTGGTATAAATAGATCAAATCTTTTTAGAGTTCTAAATGGTAAACAACTTATGACAATTGAACAATTTAATGCACTTACTCAATTAATTGATAATCATTTAAATACTTATCAAAATCAAATAAGTAAAATTAGGATTGGTAAACTTACTTATTTGCCATTTTCCCGAGAATTTATAAATTTTGTTGCAAAAGAAAAATTGATAAAAGGTGATAGGTAAATGCAAATAGCAAGAATAAAACTTTTAGGAAGAGACCCAAAAGAATTGGATAGCATTTGCAATGAAATAAAGGAAATAGCAAAAAAATTAGGTGTAGATTATAGAGGACCGATTCCCTTACCAACAAAAAAATTGAAAGTAGTAACTATGAAAACTCCTTGTGGCGACGGGACACTAAACTAGACATCTAGTTTAGCCCGAAAGGCCATGGAAATGCTACTTTTGATAGATGGGAGATGAGAATTCATAAGCGTCTAATAGATGTTAAAGCTGATGAAAGAGCTTTAAGACAAATAATGAGAATTAATATTCCTACTAATGTTCACATTGAAATCAAGCTTTTAGGTTAATTTTTAACTTTTAAAAAAATAACTTTTTCTTATGAAGAAAAAGTTGGTAATAGTTATTTCTGGCCCTCCTGGAGTTGGAACATCAAGCGTAGCAAGAGAAATAGCTAAAAAATTAAAGCTAAGATATCTTTCACCTGGAAAAACCTACAAAAGTTTTTTGAGTGAAAAAGAAGCGAAAGCAGCTTTGGAATTCTGGAAAACTGAATTTGGAAGAAGTAAAAAATTACATAAAGCCTTAGATGAAAGCCAAGTTAAGGAAGCAAAAAAAGGTAACCTAGTAATTTGTGGTAAGCTTTCAATTTATTTTCTCAAAGACTTAGCTGACTTAAAAGTTTGGTTAGAAGCTCCCTTAGAAATAAGAGCAAAAAGAACTGCAGAAAGAGATAATATTCCTTTTGAAGAAGCTTTGAGACAAATAAGTGAAAGAGAAAATATTGAAAGAAAAAAATGGAAAGAAATATATGGTTTTGATTATTTCAACCAAAAAAAAGATGCTGACCTTGTTTTAAATACTTCAAACCTAACTCTTGAAGAAACTGTAAATAAAATTCTAGAGTTTATGAAATCAAAAAGCTTGATTTAATTTTTTAAGTGTGAAATATTAGAGTATGGAAATACTTCCGATAGCTTTTGATTCTTTGGGAACAAGAAGTATGGCAACTTTTGTTGAAACTGATGACATAAAAATTTTAATTGATCCTGGAGTTTCCTTAGCTCCTGTAAGGTATGGTTTACCTCCGCATGCTCTAGAACTTAAAAAGTTAGATGAAAGTTGGGAAAAAATAGTTAAACTAGCAAGCGATTCGGATATTCTCATCATTACACATTACCATTATGACCATCATAACCCTTGGGAAAACTTGGAAATTTACAAGAATAAAATAGTTTTAATCAAGCACCCTACAGAAAAAATAAATTTTTCCCAGAAAGGTAGAGCAAAATATTTTTTAGAACAAATAAAAAATCTGCCAAAAAAACTTGAGTTTTGCGATGGTAAGGAGTTTAAGTTTGGAAGAACAAGGATAAAATTTTCACAACCAGTTTTCCATGGAACAAACCAAAAGCTAGGCTATGTTACAGAAGTTTTGATTGAAAATAGTGAATATAAATTTCTTCATACTTCAGATGTCGAAGGCCCGACTCAAAAAGAGCAAGTAGATTTTATTACAGAAAATAAACCAAACTTAGTTTTCCTTGACGGTCCTTTATCTTACATGATTTACAGGTTTGGTTTGGAAAACTTGGAAGTTTCGATTCAAAACATGATAAAAATAATCGAGGCTTGCCCTTTAGAAAGCTTGATAGTTGAGCACCATTTTCTAAGAGATTTAAAATGGAAAGAAAAAATAAAAAAAGTCTATGAATTTGCAGAAAGGAAAAAAGTTAAAGTTCAATGTGTAGCTGAATTCTTAGGCAAGCCTATAGAAATGCTAGAAGCAAGAAGAAAGGAACTTTACAAAAAATATCCAGAAATGACTTATGAATCTAAAAGGAAGGTTATGGAAGAATAGTAAAAATATTTAAAGAGAAATGTTTATTAGTATGGGCTACAAAGAAAAACTGCTCTTGATAGATGCTGATTATATTTTGAAAGAAAATAAAGGCGTAGTAAGACTTTTCTGTAAAGACAAAGAAGAGAAAACAGTATTGGTTCTTGATGAAAGTTTTGAACCATACTTCTATGCTATGCCAAACGAAGGAAAACTGGAAAAACTAAAGAAAAAGATCGAAGAGTTGCAAAAAGAGAAGATTGGAATAAAATTTTTAAAAACAGAAATTGTTGAAAAAATTTGGAATGGAGAAAAAGTTAAGCTAGTCAAAATTACTATAGATAACCCTAGAAGAATCCCAGATGTAAGAGATGCTATAAAGGATTGGGAAGAAGTTAAAGAAACTTACGAGTATGACATTCCATTCTACAAGCGTTACATAATAGACAAACAAATAAAACCAATGGGCTGGATTATTGTAGAAGGAGAAGAGATAAAAGAGTTTGGAGAATATCAAGTAGATAAGATAGTTAAAGCAAACTCAGTTAAACCAATCGAACTTGAGAAGGATATTAAGCTTAAAGTTATGGCTTTTGACACTGAATGGGTAGAAGAAAACGACAAAAGTAAGCTAATAATGATTAGTTTGGTTTGTAGCGATGGAAGTAAAAAAGTTTTAACATGTTACGAATGGGAGAAAAAACCAAGCTATGTTGAGGTTTTAAAAAATGAAGAAGGAATGATAAAAAGGTTTTTGGAAATAGTTAAAGAAAAAGACCCAGACTTCTTAGTTGGCTATAATTCTGATGGTTTTGACATACCAAAACTTAAAGATAGAGCTAATGAGCTTAAAGTTCAACTGAAACTTGGAAGAGAAGGCTCTCCAGTTCATGTTGTAAGAAGAGGTAGAGTTAGCTCAGCAAAAGCAAAAGGCAGAATCCATGTAGACTTGTTCAACTTCATTAGCCATATTCTATCAGCGTCCATGAAAAGTGAAGTCCTTACTTTAGATGAAGTAGCTCAAGAATTGCTTGGAATAGGGAAGAAAAAAATGGAATACAAGGAAATGGTAGAAATATGGGGTAAGAAAGAACAGCTTGAAAGATTGGCTGAATATTCGCTCTGGGATTCTGAGTTAACTTTAAGACTTTCGCATCTAATCCTTCCACAAATATTTGCTTTATCCAAATTAACAGGCCAGCTTCCGTTTGACGTTTCTCGCTATACTTACTCTCAATTAGTTGAAGCTTTTTTCATGGGAAGAGCTTTTGTTGACAATATTTTAATACCAAACAGGCCAAAAACCGAAGAAATAGAAAGAAGGAAAATGGCCCCTGTTTATAAAGGAGCTATAGTAATAGAACCAAAAAAAGGAATTCACTATAATATTTTGGTTTTTGATTTCCGTTCATTGTATCCGACTATTGTCGTAACTCATAACATTTCACCAGAAACATTAAATTGTGAGCATTCTGAATGTAAGGAAAGGAACAAAGTTCCTGAAACAAAATGGCATTTTTGCATAAAAAGAAAAGGTTTTATTCCAAAACATTTAGATGAGTTGATAAAATCAAGACAAAAAATAAAAGAGGGGATGAAAAAAATTGAGAAAGACTCTGAAGAATGGAAAAAATTAGATAACATGCAGTACGCTTTGAAAATAATAGCCAACGCAACTTATGGCTATTTAGGTTTTTTCAGTGCAAGATGGTACAAAAGGGAATGTGGAGCTTCAGCAGCAGCTTTTGGAAGGTATTACATTTCCAAGGTTATAGAAAAGGCAAAACAAGAAGGTTTTGAAATAATTTATGGTGATACAGACTCTCTTATGGTAAAATTGCCAAAAGACTTACCAGCTGAGAAGCTAAGGAATATAGGAAAAGGTTTTGAAGAAAAGGTAAACAAAGAATTGCCTGGGATAATCGAGTTAGAATTTAGAGATTTGTACGAAGGTGGTATATTTACAGTAAGAAGAAGTGGAGAAATTGGAGCAAAGAAAAGATATGCCTTAATAGATTATGAAGGAAACCTAGAAGTTCGTGGCTTTGAAACTGTAAGAAGAGATTGGTGCAATCTTTCAAAAAAGATTCAGCGAGAAGTTTTAGTAACAATTCTTAGAGATAAGAATCCTTTAAAAGCTATCGAATTAGTTAGAGAAACTATAAAGAAAATTAAAGAAGGGAAAGTTCCTCTAGAAGATTTGGTAATTTATGAACAAATTACTAGGCCATTAAGCCAGTATGAACAAATTGGCCCACATGTAAAGGCAGCACAAAAGGCAAGGCTAAGAGGAAGAGTTATAGGCGAAGGTATGGTGATAGGTTTTGTCATAGTAAAAGGAAAAGGAAGTATAGCAGATAGAGCAGAACCCGTAGAAGATGTAAAACCAAACGAGTATGATCAAGAATATTATATATACCATCAAATTTTACCTGCAAGTATGAGAGTTTTTAAAGCTTTGGGCTATACAGAACAAGAAATTTTAAGTGGAAAAGAACAAAAAGGTTTAGAAAAATTTATCAAGAAGCTCTAGCGTTTGTAACCTTAAGCAAATCTGCCTTTGTTATTATTCCCACAATCTTTCCTTTTTTACTCACTAGTATTGCATGATTGTTTTGGAGTAAAGTCAGTATCGAACTTAAAGGCTCTTTCTCCGTAACTATTGGAAAACTCTCTTCCATTATTTCTTCAACCTTTTTGTTCAAGAAATCTGAAGGTCTTTTACCTTTAGAAATTTGGTCTAGAATTGTTCTCTCAGAAATACTACCAACAAAATTTTTTCCGTCAAAAACAGGAAGTTGAGAATAGCCATACCTTCTCATCAGCTTTATAGCTTTGGAAACCTTTTCTTTATTTTTAATCCAAACTACCTTAGCTGTTAAAAGTTGCTCTGCTGTTATTTGACTCCTTTTCTCTAAAGCTTCAAGACAATCAAAAATTTTTTTAACAGCATAATAGCTTGGGTTAACTTTTTTTGATTCAATCTTTGCTATTAAAGATTGACTTAAACCACAAAAAGCTGCTAAACTTTTCTGTGTTAAACCTAAATTTTTCCTCCTTTTTTCTATTTCTTCTATTTCCGGCAACATATTCCTATAAGAATATTTTTTTCATAAAAATATTAATAAAAGAATATTCTACTTTTAAAAATGAGGAACATAGTAATAGAGGAGCTTAAACAACTTCCTATTGATGAACAAAAAATAGAAATAGTAGAAAGGAAAGGCTTGGGGCATCCTGATTATATTTGCGATTCAATAATGAACCAAATCTCTATCGAGTTGAGCAAATACTACATTAAAAAATTTGGTTCTATTCTTCACCATAATATAGATAAAGCTTTATTAGCTGCAGGTGAAGTTGAAAACAAGTTTGGTGGAGGAAAGATTAAAAAACCCATGCTTCTTGTTATTGGTGATAGGGCAACTTACTTTGTGGATGAAGAAGAAGTTCCTGTAAGTGAAATTGCCATAACAACAGCAAAGAAATGGTTCAAAGAAAACTTAAGGTTTGTTGATCCCGAAGAACATGTAAAGTATCAAGTAGAACTTAAGCAAGTTTCCTCTGCTTTAGCAAGCATTTTTGAGAAAAAAAGGAAGATACTCGGAGCTAACGATACTTCCGCTACTGTCGGCTATGCTCCTTTAAGTAAAACAGAAAAAATAGTTCTTGAAACGGAAAGATACCTTAACTCAAAAAAATTCAAGAAAGATTTTCCAGAAACTGGAGAAGATATCAAAGTTATGGGGATAAGAAAAAATAATACAATTGATTTAACTATAGCTCTAGCTTTTGTTGATAGATTCATAGATTGTGAAGAAACTTACTTTAGAAGAAAAAAAGAAGTAGAAGAGAATTTAAACGAGTACCTGAATTCGAACTACAATTTTGAAAGAATAAACATAAACATAAATACCCTTGATGAAAAAGGAAAAGGTGAGGCTGGCCTTTTTTTAACAGTTAGTGGAACTTGTGCAGATGGTGCTGATTCAGGTCAAGTTGGAAGGGGAAACAGAGTGAATGGAGTTATCCCTTTAAAGAGACCAACAAGTTCAGAGGCAGCAGCAGGTAAAAACCCAGTCTCGCATGTAGGAAAAATTTATAATGTGCTTACTTACAAGCTTGCTGAAGAAATATACAAAAAAGTCCCAGATTTAAAAGAAGTTTATGTTTGGCTTGTGAGTAAAATAGGTATACCAATAGACCAGCCAGCAATGGTTGCTACTCAAGTTATCCTAAACGATAACAACTATCTTAAAAATGTTTATAAGGAAATAGAAGAAACGATTAACAAACAGTTAGATAGCATAGATAAGTTTTGTATGGATTTAGCAACAGGAAAGTACACAATATGCTAAACCCTTAACTTTGGTCCTTTAACAAGAAACTGAGAGATAATAGGCAAAGCTTTATTATCAATTCTTAATTTCTCATCTACTTTGCTTATATATTTTTCTTTTTCAAGTTTTAACAAATAGTCTTTAACCATTTTCCTTTGCCTTATAGGGAATTTCGATAGTAATTCCTCTAAAGAAATGTATTTTTTAGTTGAACCCTTTGCTAAAACAAATAACGAAAGTAACAATGTCTTTTCAAACTCTGTTAGCATATCCAACATATGTTGTATAGAAATAAATAAAGTTTTCGGTTTTGAACAAGTTAAATATTTAAATTCTTCTTACAACTATTAATTGAAAAATCAAAAGGGAGAGAAATGCCAAAAAAATCCGAAGCAGAGTACAAAATCTACTCTTTTGTTTGCCAAAATCCAGGCTTATGTACTTATGAAATCTCAAAAAGATTGTTTATGAGTGGTGGGAAAGTAAGATATTTTCTTTCTAGACTTAAGAAAAAGGGATTGGTAAAATTTAGGTTTGATAGAAAAAATCCAAGAATTAGAAAACTTACTTACCCTGTGAGTAGTTTAGAACTTCTTCCAAGGAAAATTAAAATTCAACTTAAAAATCTTAAGATTTAGGCTATATACCTTAAATCTTTTTCATGTTCTTTATGAAGTCTCATGTACTTTTCTAACTCTTTCAAAGCCCATTTCTTCAATTTTTCTTCAGAATTTTTTCTTTTTTTCTTTTTCATAATGTCATCTTTTCAAATTTTATCTTTAAATCCTTTTCTCCCCAAGAAAAAACAGGAACATTTCTTCTCAATTTTTTAAACCTTTCACTTAATGAATGAGAAATTATCGGTAAAGCTATGGTCGCATCAGCATAGCAAGTCGCCATTCTTGAACCTTTAGATTCTTTCCCCCAGCTTATCGCTTCCTCAAAAGTACAACCAGACAAACCACCCCATTGAGGAGAATCTGTAGTTATCTGAATCGCAAAGTTATGGGATTTTTCATGTCTTGTTTGATAACTTGCTATTACTGCTGTCTGTTGAATAAAGTTTTTTGGTGTACCGCCACCAATATAAATAACTCCACTATACTTTGTTTTTTCCCTTATTCTTGCTGTTTCGTGAACATCTTTAAGGTAATCTACTATTATGTTCTTCTTTTGAAGTGTGATTAGTTCGCCACCAAACTTTATAGTTTTTTCTTTTTTCCTTCTGTTTGCTATCATTAAAGAAAAACCTATGCAACTATCACCAAAAGCTGGACAAAAAATTGGCACACCATTCTTATAAGCTGATAGTATGATTGAATCTTTTTCCCTTCCGTATTTTGATAAAAATTTTCCTAGCAATTCGAATACTTCCCTCGAAGAATATGGGTAATTATCTTCTAACATCATGCTAAATGGACCAGAAATTATGTTATCAAGCTTATAGAATTTTCTTTCATCGGCAAAAACATCATAAATTCTGTCAACTCTCATTTTTCTCAATTTATGATCGTCTATCATATGAGTTCCGATAAAATGTTTCATTCCCATAGCTTCGCAGAAATCATGGTACATATTTGCTCCAGTTGTAACTAAAACATCTATCATCCTTCTTTTAATAAAATAAGAAATTATTTTTCTCATTCCTGCAGGAACCATTGCTCCTGCCAAACCAAACCATATAACTAAATTCTTTCTTTTGAGCATTCTTGACCAAATTTCTATTACTTCTGCTAATTTTCTCCCTTGAAAACCAATAGCCAGCATTTCATTTGTAAGTTCACTTATTTTCTTTTCAGGCCAAACTTCTATAGGCTCAGTTGGATGAGCTAAAAATTTTTTTCTCATTTTTAAATAAATTATAGTTTCTTGAAAATAAAAAGTATTAGCTATTTTATAAAATATGTAAAAGAGAATAGAAAATTACTTTAAAAAGTTTGTGTAAAAAAATAAATGAATTCTATGAAAGTCATAAAAAATCTCAAATGCCCAAAATGCAAAAAGCCAATTCCTTATAGAACTTTAAAACTAACAGAAGGGAGATGTAATCATTGTGGTTATATAATTGCTTCTTCTATCCTTAAGTTTGCAAATAATGGAAATAAAAAACTTGATTAATACTCTGCTTCTATAATCTTTTATGGAAGAAGAAGTTAAAGAAAAATATAAAAAAGCTTGTTCGATTTCTCAAGAAGTAAGAGAATATGCAAAAAGTCTAATTAAAGAGGGTATAAGAGTTGTAGAAGTAGCAGAAAAGATTGAAAAGAAAATAGAAGAGTTAGGAGGTAAACCTGCATTTCCAACAAACATTTCTATAAACGAAATAACTGCTCATTATTCCCCTGACCTAGGAGATCCTACTATCTTCAAAGATGAGGATTTGGTTAAAGTAGATATAGGAGTGCATGTGGACGGATATATCTGGGATAGCGCTTTTACTGTTTGTGTGAATAAAAAAACCCATCCTCTAATAGAAGTTTCAGAAAAAGCTTTAAGTGAAGCTTTAAAATTAATTAAGCCTGGCACAAAAGTTTATGAGATTTCAGAAGTTGTTGAAAAGACAATAACTGAAAACGGCTTTAACCCTGTGAGAAACCTTTGTGGGCATGGATTAGAAAGATTTAATCAGCACGCTTCTCCAACCATACCCAACTGTAAAAACTCTATTCAAGAAGAAATAAAAGAAGGTCAAGCTATAGCAATGGAAGTTTTTGTAACAAACGGTTCTGGTTGGGTTAAAGAATCTTACCCCACTTTAATTTATAAGTACAAACAAGATAAGCCAATCCGACTTTGGGAAGGAAGAAAAATCCTAGAGTTAGCAAAAGTAAAGTTTGAGAAGCTACCATTTTCAAAGAGATGGCTTATTGGTATAATTAGTCCCTTGAAAATTGACCTAGCCCTGAGGCAACTTGTGGAAATAGATGCTCTGATAGAGTATCCAATCTTAAAAGAGGATAGTAATGGTCTAGTTGCACAGTCAGAAGAAACCATTTTAGTAGAATAATTTACTTTACGTACTTGCTTCTTATTCTAGATCTTGCAGAAGAGAACTTTGCTATTATTGCAGAAACTAGAAATCCGCAATTACTGCACTTACCCCTATTTTTTATAAGTTCTTTTTTGAGAACTTTTCTTCCACATTTCGGGCATTTAAGCGTTCGCATATTATCTTATCCTTCTTGTCCAATAATAGACTGAACCCGCTTTATTTTTTTGAATAACTTTTTTTTCTTCAACTAAAACTTTAAGCTGACTTTTAATGGAGTTCAAAGAGACGATTCTTTTAACCTTTTCGTTAACCTTGAAATTTATTGGGAGAATTTTTAAAGGAACTGGTGATTCGTTCAAAACTTCTAAAATAGCAGGACCTAGAGAACTGTCTCTATTCTTACTCTTGGCCATAATATTATTATGGTTTTTTCTATAAAAAAAGCTAACATACTAAAAGTGAAAAATTAATAAAAAAAAGAGTTTTAAAGTTTTTAAAAACAAAAATAAGACTTAAAATTTCTTATAATTAAAAACAAAATCAAATATTTTCTTTTTTAACGCTAGATAAAGAGAAATTTATATCTTTTTGAGGTTTAAATAATATTTTAAAGTCATTACTCCAGTTGGCGCATTTAGGTGAAAATATGAGAAAAGATAAAGTTCAAAACCTTATAAAAATAATTAAGTGTTTAAAACAGTCAGAAGAGGGTTGGCTTTGGATAAGAGAAATAGCAAGAAGGACAAAATTACACCATAAAACTGTCTCTAGACTTATAAACACCCATTTAAGTATGTTTGTTGATATCCAAAAATTTGAGCCTTTTAACGTGCAAATGGTTAGATTAAAACCTGGAACCGATATAAATGGTATATTTAGATTTCTTTCGGTAATGGATAAACTAGAAACAACTAAAAAATAGCTTCTTTTTATACCAAATTAAATTACTTGGTTTGAAGATTTAAATCGCTTTGAAGCGCTTCAAAGCGATATCTTACCCAACCCTGACCATCTTTTTCAAACCTTTCTATTTTGTCTGTTCTTTTAGCCATATTTGAAAGTAAACCCCTTAGCCCTGAGGTGTCTTTCCACCCTAGTTTTTGTGCAAGATCCTTGTAGCTTATTTCTTTACATTCTTTTATAATAGCTAAAACTTCTTCCATTTTTGGTGTTAAAGGTAATTGAGATTCTATTTTTTCTATTTGAGTCATTATTTCAGTTTTAATAGGTTCTGGTGAAATTTCTGCCGTTTTTTTAAGAGATTCTATAGAATTTTGAATTATTTCAAATCTTTTTGACATATTTTCATCGTGTTGCTTTAAAATTTCTTTTATCTCATTAACAGTCATTAAAGGAATTTCAAACTTAGACAAAAACCAGTCCTTTGAAACCATTTGAGTCTCTATTCTATTCAACGAAGCCTCGATTTCTTTTAGAGCCCTTCCTGTATACCCAGCAGCTATGCCTAATTGAAGAGATTCTTTTTCAAGCTCTAGGGTTTCTGATTGCGGTGTTTCTGGTTGAATTTTGGTTTCTGAAGTAGCGATTTGAAGCGCTTTGAAGCGCTCTTGAAGCGCTTTTTCATCGCTTTGAAGCGCTTTTAAATCGTTTGAAGCGCTTTGAAGCGCTTCAGGACTGCGCTTTTTTCTAAAAAACTGCAATAATCGATCAATTAAGCTCACTATTAATATTATGATTTACTTCCTTATAAACTTTCACTTTTTAAAATAAAGCTAGTAACTTCACTTTTTAT
>JAVZHQ010000003.1:0-21152 GCA_038998335.1 Candidatus Aenigmatarchaeota archaeon
CTTTTAAAAGAGGATTTTGAATCATATCCGATAAAACATCGACCATTAAAGGAAAATATTGGCTTGGACCTTTTATCCAATAGCCAGTGTGATCTTTTGTAGTAAAAGCATTAAAAACTCCGCCAATTCCCTCAATGGTAGAAGAAATAATATAGGTATCAGGATATTTTTTGCTTCCTTTAAAAGCCATATGTTCAAAAAAATGAGCTACACCATTGTTTTTTTCATTTTCATAGCGACTGCCTGCTCCAATAAGAAGAAGAACAGTAAGAGAAGGAAAAGTTTTTGTATCAACTAAAATCACTTTTAAACCATTTTTTAAAACAAATTCCTCAACTTTCATTTTTTTATTTTAACAAAAAAAGAAGTTTAAATTTGTTTTGTTTTTAATTTTGTTAATTAAAAGAAAGTTTAGTTATTTTTCACTTTTTCCTCTTTTTGAGTTTGAATTAATTTGGAATAAAGATAAGCTGATCTAAAATTCAAAAGCACCACCGCTACTTCTTCTTCAAAATTAGGAATTCTTTTAACAAAAAAATCATCAATCACATCATCTGGAGGATTAGTATCTAGTAAAGCCTCGAGATCCTTTTGATCTTTTTCTGTTAAAAGACTTATTAAATGGATATTAATTGCTTTATTTAGCTCATTAAGAAGAATGGTTCTTACTTCAGCAATGTTTTTTTCGTTAATTGAAGGATCTTTTTTTTCTTTAATTAAATCATCAATAAAGGTTAAAAGAGCAAGTTGATTTTTTATTGCTTGTTTTTTAGCTTTTAAAGAAGAAAAACGCATTTTGGGTAAATTGATTTGATTTTGATTGTTAGATTGATTTTGATCTTTCATTTTATTTTAATATTAAATAAAAAAATCTTTTATGTCAACTATTAATTAAAAAACTCAAACGTCAACAATAATTCGATCTTTAAAATCAAATTTAACATTTTTTTAAATTTTTTTAGTTAAAATTAACTATTACCGCCGTAACATTATCCTTACTTAAATTACCAACTTCTTCCCGTGTAAGATATTGTGGATTAAGATTCTCGATACGACCCCCTAAATTTATATACCAAAAAACTCGACCAAAAAATTTTAAAGCCGCTTTTCTTCGAGCTTGAGTTAAATCTAATCCCTCATTATTTTTAAAATATTCTACATCATTTTTAAATTCTTCATAGAAAGGAAAATCATCAATAAATTCTTTGACAGCAAGTAAAAAAGCTTGCTCTTCTATTTTTCGTTCCATCTCATCTGAAATTTGAACTCCTTCGGTTAATTTTTCTTTTCTAAGAGATTCTTTAATTTCAATAAAACGTGTATTAAACTTACTTTTGTCACCAATAAGTGTTTTAATATTTATCCCTTCCCAAACTCCATCGCAAGTTAAAACTAGCCGTGTACCCGTTGATAATTTTCCTAAATTACTAACAAAAATACTATCGGCAGATAATTTTTTTTTCTTTCCTCCTCCAAGGACTTGTAAAAGATAAGCTTTGAGAGAATGAATCAATATTTCCCACGGATTATTAATGCCGTTGTCACCTCCTATTTCCATTAATCTCCACACCAAACTTTGATCGGGAGTTAATAAAAGACAATTATTTTGACTATCTATCTGATATATTCGACTATCTCCAACTGAAATTATCCAAGTATTACCTTCATTATCAGTAATCTGAGCTACTAAAGTACTGCCTGAATCTTTATTGAAATTAGAATTATAATTAAGTATATATTCGTTAACTTTAACAACAATTTCTCTTAAAATATCCTCACTTAACATCTTTTTTTGATCAAAAGATTTAACTAATTCTTTTACAAAACCAACAATAGCAATGGCCGAAGCAACTTCACCATTTCCATGCCCACCCATTCCATCGGCAACAATCGCCACTGACAAACCATTTTTAGTTAATTTTGTTTTTAAATCTAATAAACTCTCATTATTTCCTAAAACTCCAAACTTTTTTAAGTCCTCATCAGTAAAAGATATTCCAAAATGAAAATCTCCATCAAAATAAGCATCTTCATCATTTGTTCTTGCTCCTTTTTCTGAATGACCACTCATTGTAATATTGGGAGTTTCTCTAATCTCTATCCTTGAACTCGCTTCTTCCCACTTTTGAATCTTTTCTTCTAATTTTCTTACTTCCTCCTCTACCCTTTGTTTATATTCTTCTTCATATCTTTTGTTAACTTTTCCTTGAAGTGTTTTTAAAACCGTCTGCACTTTTTGGTCTTGTAATAAGTTATTAAATCCTGTTTTTGCTTCAATTAATCTTTGTTCTAATTGTTGTCTTTGAGCATCATCAGTTGTTGATACTAATTGTTGTGTTAAACTTAAAATTAATGAATAAGCTTGAAGATACTTTTTATAAGCTTGTTCATCTTCTCCCTCTAATCTTTGAACTTCTTCCTGAAAAATTTTCCTTATTATTTGTGATTCTAATTCTTTTTTCTTTGAACTAATAATTATCTGTTTTGCTAATTCTTCAGCTTTCTTATCATTAGTTTTTAACTCATCAAATTCTTCTTGAGTTAACGGCGGTAAACCTAATACTTGTAATTGTTGATTTATATTATCAAGACTTTCTTCTTTTAAAAATTCAATCACTGCTTTTTTTTCTTTTTGATAATCTTCCTCCTCTAAATCTAAAGAAGGTAAAATATCTAATGAGGCTTCCGCTGACGTTAAAATTCTTCTCAATTCTTCCATTCTTTGCTTAATAATCTTTTCTTTTTCTTCTTTATTTTTTTCTTCATCAGTCAAAGATTCTTCAGCCATCTTTCTTAAAGCTAAATCAAGAGCTAATTTTTTTCTCTCATTTTCATCAGCTAGTGCTTGTTTTACTTCTTCTTCACTTTTTCCTATTTCCCGAGCAATTCTTGCTATTTCTTCTTCTTTCTTTGTTTCATCAGTTAATCCAATAATTCCATTTAATCTTTGTTCTTCTTGCTGAGATAAATCTAATAGTGCTTTTTTTTGTTCTGGACCAAAAGTGAAAACTCTCTGTGGTTGTTTAAATGTTTGAGTCTCTCCTGCAGATGGTTGGCTGGTCGGAGGTGTTTGACTAGTTGATGAAGGAACGGTTGTATCCGCTCTGACACTTTTTTCCATTGTTTCTCGAACAACAATTGGTGGTAAATAAACTTTCTCAAAAGGAAGTTCATAAGAAACAGGAGCAGCTATTATTCTATACATAGTACTTATTGATTGAATCTCACTCATCAGTGGACCGCTCATTGAAACATTAAATCCTTCTTCAACTCTTACTCCGATTGCCAACTCACCACTACCTCGAATCGCCGCTAAATGATTATAAACTCCATCAGCATCAGTAAAGCCTGCGGTAATAAAACCATATCTTCCTCTTGCAATATTAAAAACATCTAACCAACCACGATATTCGGTAGCTAAACTTACTGGTGTTGAACCAACCTCCAACCCTGCCTCTTTTATATGAGCACCTAATCTTTCTTGATCAATTATTTGGGCTAGTTGTTGCATAGTCATTTCCTGACCATGAAACATTACGGGCTGACCACAAGAAGTAACCATATGAGAGTTATCTAAAGGATTAAGTTTTAATTTACCATCAACTATTCCATCAGAAACATCATCAATTCTTATTGCTCCCAAACCTGGAATATGAATCGTAAATTGAACTCCATAAGGGGCTCGCGAGGGATCAGAAATAATATCTTGAACATTTTCCAATTGACCTGTTAAAGGATTAACAGTTACCCCCATTTTACTGGCATCTAAAATTATCCCATAACTTCCATCCGGATTACGATAAACATAATTATAAAATTGGTATTGTTGAAAATATCTCCACCAACGTTGAGATGGTAATTTACTAACAATCTCTGACCAGGCTAATTCTGCTTCTTTACCTTCTAATATTTCAACCGCTTCCGGTCTTAACTCAATATGAATAATTCGTGCATCATAAACTCCTCCTATAATTTTTCCTTCAGTGGTTAATTGAGCATCATCAATCAAAATCACTTCTCGACCATCAGGAAAATGCATTATTGAACCTGTTTTTTCATCAATAACTACAAGATCATATTTATCACCATCTTGACGCCACTGACAATGCCATCCTTCTCCTGCAGGAACAGTCATTGGCTTGTGAGTAACTGGGTTTTCAATTTGAAAAGTAGTCGTTGGTTTTAAAAACTCTACGGGTTGAACTGGGCCAGGAATTTCAATTGACTTAATAGTAATTCCATGAGTTTCAAGATCTTTAATAAATGCTTGAAATCCAGAAGGATCATCAATTCGATACCCACTCATATCAACAATTACTTCTCCTGTCCTTAAATCAACTAAAGCATCATATCGCTGTCCGTCAATTGTTGTTTGTTGCCAATCATAAACGGCAGGTAATTCAATCCTTACTCCATCAATAGAAACAGTATGAGTTGGACCCAATGGTGGTTCAAAATAATTGTGAATCCTTAAAGCAACGCGCTGCAAAGAAGTCAAATCAGTAACCAATCTACCCGAAGAATCAAGCTCTAACTGAAATTTACCATCTCTTATCACATCTACCCACTCGCGACTCCATTGAGAAAATCCTTCATTTTTTAACTCTTGAACTTCCTCTTTAATTGCCCCGCTAATTGCCCCGCTGATAGGTGAAATTGTGTAATAACTAATCAAACTTGAGGCTACAGAAGTAGCAAAAACCATTGTCTGGCGTCTTGCTCTTATTTGCCTGAAATTTTTATTTTTCTGTCTTAATGATTCTTCTTGTGTTATTTTTAAATCAATCATTGGCTCAGTAATTCTTTTAATAAAAGCTTCAACTTCTTGATCATTGGCAAATCCAAATCTGTCTTTTTCTTTTTTAAGCAATTTTTCAATCTCTTTAATATATTTTTCTCCTGAACCAAAACGAAGCTGGGCTTCCGCTAAGGCTGAAAGTTTTCCAAAAACTAAACTAAACTTTTCAACCGTTGAAATATCTTCACCCGGAAAAATTCTTTCTCTTAAATCTTGATTATCTTTTAATAAATTCCAAAGTCTAATTTTTGCATCAAGAACAGCGCCCGTCAACTCAGTAAATTCTTCTTTATCTTTTCCCTCAGTGTAAGAAATAAAATGCTGTAATCCTCCCTCTTGTTGAGAAAGTTCTGTCAAATCTAAACGAGCAGTGGTTTCCGCAAGTAATAAAATTAATTGATTAACTTCTTGGAAAGTAAGATTTTCTTTTGATAATAAATTTCTAATAGAAGCTGTTATTTCTCTTGCTCTTTTTGGTTGGACCAAACTTTCTTTCATTTCAGCTCGAATTAGAGCCCCAGCAACATCTTGTCTTTCCCAAGCCATTTCTCTTGATAGTTGAAATCTTTCTTCTTTCAACCGACTTCCTTCTTTAATTGCGGCTAAAGCACCCACTCCAGCTCCCGCTCCTAAAATAGGAATTATTCCAACACCGCCAGTTCCCGCTACAAATGCCAGTGCACCAGCAGTTCCTGCTAATTTTGTTGCTCCTTTACCTAATAATGAAGTAATAATTCCGCTCCCATAATAACCGATTGTTCCTGCTAAAGTATATAAACCTACTTCTTTTGCTGTTAAACCGGCACCTCCTAAAATTCCTAACCAAAGATTGGTTCTTTTTACTGCGGTTTCAATTCCAGGCGCTGATAAACCAATTGCTCTATCAACTATTCGTCTTTCTAGTTTTTCTCTCCATCCACCAATTCCTTCTAATCCTTCATATCTTGTTTGTCCTCTTCTTCCCCCCCAAGCACCTTTGCCCAAAACAATATCAACTCTTACTTCCTGCCAAAGAGTTTTTCCTTCTTCAGTTTGTCTTAAATAACCATTTTCATCCCAATATTGAGAAACTTGTTCGGTTAAAGAAACAAGATTGCTGGCGATTTCTTTTGGAGAAAAAAGTTTTCTTTGCTCCTCAGTTAACTGACCATAAAATTCATCACTTCTTAAATACTGATTAACCTCAATAAGAAGTTGTCTTTTTATTTCTTCTCTTCTTTCCTCATTAGTTTCTCCTTTAAGTTGGGAAGCATATTTAGCAATTATTTCTTTTATTTTTTGTTGAGCTCTTTCATTTAACTGTGGATTAACCTCAGCCAGAAGAACTCTTCTTTCTCCTGCTAAAGTTCTTATTCCCTGTCCTAGGCGATCAACATCTTGTAAAGACATTCCTTCTCTTCTTTGAGCAAATCTTTGAGCTTCTTTATCTTGTTGTTGAAGATATAATTGCCTCATTAACTGCCATTCTTTATTAAAATCGCTTTCGGTAGCTTCTCCTTTTTTTACTTTTTCTATTTGATCATTTAACCATCGCTGAGCTAGAATTTGTTCTGAACTTTTAGCGCCGAAAAGGCCGGCAAAATTATAAACAAAAGTATCATATAAAAACCAACGAAAGCGACCAAATAATCCTTTATTTCTTTCTTTTAATCCCTTCCTTAAAGCTAATTCAATTATTTCCACTCTAACATCTAAAGGCACCGAGGTATCCCCTACTAATCCTTGTCTTATCATTCCAATCATCTCAGCACTAAATTGATGTCGCTGGCGATCAAAAGAAGGTTTAAATAAAGTCCCTTGCCACACATAATGAAAAGGATGACGAAAACCCTTTATAATTCCAGAAAGAACTCCCGGAACAATACTTGCAATTTTACCAACAAAACCCTTTTGAGCTAATTTTCCACTTAATCTTGCTAAAGCATCACTTAAACCATCAATTACTCTAAATTTTTTAAAAAGTAGTTTATCTCTAAAAAGTTCTTCTTCTAAAGAAGTTAGATGTCTTTTTACATCTTGAGCATTTTCATAAGCTATTTCTTCTTCAACAAAAGCAGCCGTTAAAACTTTAGGAAGCTCTACTATTGTTGAAGGTCCGCTTTCTGAAGAAGATATAACCGGCGCTTGGGGTGGTGTTTCTTTATATTCTTCTGGCGATTTTCCACCGATATATTGTTTCCTTCTTTCTTCTGGTAGTTCTCCACCAGAGGAAGCAGTTTCTAACTCTCCTTCTTTTCCTCCTTCACCTGTAGGAATTTCACCTATTCCCATTTGAGGTGTTCTTCCTGTGGTAAGTGTTGAATCTAATTGTTGTGGGATGGGAAGTTTATCTTTATCTTCTAATTTTTGAACAAATTTTTTATAATAAATCTTGTCAGGAATATCTAATAATGAAGGCGCATAAGAAATTCGCCTATCCATCAAGTCCGCTCCTTTTAAAGCGTAATCTAAAAGATGTTGAGGATCCCTATCTAACAATTCTTTCATTTCTCTTTTGTGTCTTTCACTTAAATTTATCATTACTCCTTCATATTGATTAATTAATTCTTCAATATTTTGTTTTTTTCTAATTTCTTTTAAAACTTTAATCATTCTTGCTTGAGGTTCATTATCTTGATAACGA
This sequence comes from Candidatus Aenigmatarchaeota archaeon, assembly GCA_038998335.1. Taxonomy (GTDB): domain Archaea; phylum Aenigmatarchaeota; class Aenigmatarchaeia; order CG10238-14; family SCSR01; genus JAVZHQ01. The sequence continues at coordinate 7,422 of JAVZHQ010000003.1, forward strand.
TTTTGATGATCAATATAACGCATTGATTCAATAACTATTTGATAAAATCTTCTTCTTAAATCAACTAATTCTTTTGAGGCTTTATCTCTTTCTTGTTGTGATAAAGATTCATCTTCTATTTTTTGTTTTAATTTTCTCATCTTCTGTCTGTATGTTTCTGAATCTTTTTCAGAAGTCACTGTCACATCTAAAAGTCTATCTGCAATTAAAGTAAAAGCATATAAATCTCTTTTTGCCATCTCTTGGATTTCTCTTCTTCCTCCTTTTTCAACAAAAATATTGTCAAAATCTCCTTCAATATAAACTGGAGTGTCTGTATGAGAAACTTCTGTTTTTACTGCTCGTCGAAAATTAGGTAAAGAATATTCAGCCAGTCTTCTTTTATTTTCTTCTCGAAATAGCCTAATTTTTTCCGCCTCTACTCCCATTAAAACCAAGTATTCTCTTTCATATTTTTTCCCTCTTATTAATTGATAAATATCATCTGTTAAATCACCTAAATAATCACCACTATAACGCAGTCTTTTTTCTACTTCCTCAATCACTCTTTTTTGGTAATCAAAATCACTCTCTTCCTGTTTTCTTGGTATTTTCCCTTTTGCCTCTTCAATTAACTGTTGCGCCTGTTGATATTCAATTGGGTGTTTTTTTATAAATTCTTCATAAGAAATACCAATTTCTGTATCTTCATAATAAGGAGGAATGTGTTTTTCTGCCAATCTTCTTAACGTTTCGTAAGGATCATAAGCTTGAGGAATCGTTATTGGTTCTTGTTTTTCTTCTCCCTCTCCTCCGGCTCCAGAAGAAGAGGGGTCGCTTTTTTCTTTAGTTAAACTTTCAATTGTCTCTTTTACTCCTTTTTTTCCATCAATCTCTGAAGCTTTATCTTTATGACAGACAAAAACTTTATCACCTTTTTCTAATCTAAGTGTTTGTATTTTTGGGCTTCCATCAGCTTCTTTTTCTTCTTTTATTTCTTCACCTTTTTTCTGACCTTGTTCATTAAAAGCTGTTATTTGTTGATCTCCTAAAACAATTGCTGATAGAGTACCTTCTTTATCAATTAAAGAAAAAACAAAACTTAAATTTTGGGGATTTTGAGGATAAGCTTTGTTTAAAATCTCGATTACTCTTTGATAACCTTCTTGTAATAACTCTGAATGTAATTTATCTGGATTAGTTTTAATATAATCCAGAAAAACCACCATCCCCAAAGCTGAAGCTTCACTATTTTGTGGAGAGCTCCCTAAAATATTTACCAAAATCCCGTTTAATTCTCCCTTGCTAATTAATTTTTTAATCTCATCTGGTAGTGTTAGAATTTCTTCAGCAGTAATTTGACGACCCAAAATCTCTTTACCTTGAGCATCTTTTAAAGCATTAAGTCTTTGAGCTAATTTTTCTGCTTGTTCTTTTCTTTTATCTTCAGCTAAATCATCTCCTTTCTCATCTTTCTCCAAAAACCCAATCCGAAGATTTTGACCATCAAAAACAGCGTCTTGTTGGCGCGTTAAAGCGCTGGCAGTTTCATTTAAGGAAAAAACAGTTTCTTTTATTATCTCCTCTCTAGTTTCTGACATTTATTATAATAATGGAGGATTTTTACACAAAAATCAAGATCATTTTATTTAAAAAATTAAAAAAATCACGTTCGTAAATATTATATTTTTAGCAATTGTAAAAAAAATCAAAACCAAAAAAAGAAAAAAAATAAAATAATTCAAAAACTCTAACAATCTAAAAAATTAACTTCAAACTCTATCTCTAATATAACCTACAAGGGTATAAAAAGTGTTATTTAATCTTGACAAACTATTCTTTTTTTATTTTAATTAAATTATGGATATGATAGATAGTGGAGTAGAATTATCACCTCTCCAACCATCATTACCTGAATCATTAAAAACAACTCTTGCTTTAGCTTTCGAAATCAGTCAAAGAGATTTTTCTGGAATTAATGGTTTAAGAAAATCTGGAGAACAAAATCAAGATGAAATTAATTTTCTATATGAAATTTTAGAAGCCGGCCAACCACCCCAAGGATTATTGGATTATTTAGACAAACATCTTCCTAACTTTCTTCCACCAGAAATTGTTCAAGCTTTAATTGGTCAAGGAGTTTTAACACAAGAAGGAAATAAAATATTGTGGGCGAAAGGCGTACCTCCTGAAAAAAAACTTTATGTGTTAAATGAACTTGTTTCTGATATTGAAAGAAAACAACAATTACCCAATACGGGTTTGATTGATCCAAATCATTTTTTAACCGGTATTCAAGCTTTAGCTTTAGAATACGCTAAACAAGCTTACGATGCCTATCAGCCACAATCAACACCGGATCGGGAAGAAATCGTTACTATCACTCAAAGAAAAATTACTTCTCAAGATCGATTTAGAATGCGAGTCGCTTATGAAGGAAAAGGTAAGGCGGGGGTGGAACTTGATGTAGAAAAAGAGATGATTTTTAGTGTTAAAAAAGATGGTAAAGCAGTAAGTAATGATGGTCAGGAAAGAACCTATGACGATATTATTATACCTGTTGTTGAATTAATTAAAGCTGGGAATTTTGAACAGGCAATTAACCTTGCCAATCAAATTCGGGAACAGTTCTCTCAGCTTTTAGAAAAAAATCCACAAGAAAAAAGACGAATTTTGTTTATTCTTAGACGTTTGATTAATATGCGCTTAGGCGATACTAGTATTACTGAGCAAGAAAAAATGACCCTTCAAGCTCTTTTACAATCAAATTTAGAAGATACCCAAAATTTTCAAGAAGTTTTAAAATTGCTTTTTAATTTTGATTCTTTAAAACAAGAAATTGAAAGTAGCGACTTTAAAACAAAAAGAAGAGCAGAAGATAGACTTTCCGTAAGATTTTTGGAAATGGGCGCTTTGATTTTTGGAACAGAAGGATTAAGAAGAACAGTTGAAGTTGATCTTCGAATGGCAGTTGGTTTAGAAGATATTTTGTTAACACCAGAGGCAAGACTTGAAAGAATTAAACTTTTACAAGAAGCAGATGAATTAAGAAAAAGAATAATTGAGATAAGACTATCCAAAGAAGGAAGTGAGGAAGAAAGAAAACTAAGGGCTTTGTTGGCAGAATCAGCTTGGCGGGAAAAATTAACTCAACTTAGAAATTTAGAACAACAACAAAGAGAGGCTTTTTTGTATGCTTTTCAAGTTAAAGATGACGATGGCAGACTTCTTATTGATGAATCGAAACTTACTCCTGAACAAAGACAATTAGCTGATCAAATTAAACAAAGATATTATACTCTTATTCAATCTGGAAACGACCGAATTTTATCTATCAATCGCTCAATGATAATTGAAATGCTTAGGATTGAAGGAATTACGCTTAATGACGATCAGATTACAACTTTATATGAATATCTTTCAGGGAAAAAACCATCTAGCGCAGAAAAACCTCTAACAAAAGAAGATCATGACTTATTTTTTAAAGAATTCTTAGGAAATTTCGGAATTAATCCCGACGATAAAAAATATTCACTTTTAAGACATATAATTAGTGAAGGAAGAAGGGTTGAAAGAGCTCTTACTGGTTTAGCCAGAAAAATCCAGGATGATTTTAGTCAGGTTGAAGAATTAAGTCTTATCGGTACAGTTGCTGGCAAAAAACCAAAGATTGGTGAAATTCAACACAATGTTTTTTTAATGGGTGTTAAGGGAATTGAGTATCTTTATCGTCATTTTCAATTTGAAACTGAAAAAAGAGAAGAAAAAGTGATTATTTCAGGGAAAACAGGCGAAAAACCATCCTTAGAATTTCCCACAACGGTACCAACTTACCAAATCACCCAGGCAGGAATTATAGAAGTATCTACAGTAATAAAACCAGAAAAACCATCACCAGCGCCAACATTCACCGAAGGAGGAGAACTAGTCGCAGAAAAAGAAACACCTAAAAAAAGACTGGAACGATTAACCACTTTTGATCCTAAAGTAGTTGAGTCAGATCAAAGAAAATTAGATAGACTTCGTAAAGAAATAGAAAACAAATCCCGTGAAGAAAAAGAAGGAAAAAGAGTCAGTTTAAAAAGATTAAAGGAACAATTAGAAGCAGCAAGAAGAGAAGCTTCTTTAGGACATCTCGATCTTAATGATCATAATCTTGAACTAAGCGATGAAGAAATAGATCTTCTAATGAAAGAACAATCAAATCTAGCACAAATTATTGAAAGTTTAGAAAAAGCAGTTGAGTTGAAACAACAGATTGAGTCTTTAAAACGAGCCGAAAGAAACTTGGCTGCTTTAGAAGAAAAAACAAGATTAAGAGAGTTGGTTAGCGGGTTAAAGGATGAACAAGCTCAGCAAACTGCTCAAAGAGACTTAGAACAACTACAAAAAATTGAGTTGCCTGCTGGTACTTTGGAAATTGCTCAACAAATTTTAGAACAACTCCATCGCCCGGGAGTCTTTAGAAGAAATATCAATCGTTTTAAACGTTTAGCTAATCAAATTGCTCAACAACTTGAACAACAACAAGGCTGGGATCCTAATGCTCACGCAATCAATATTAAAGCAGTAGAAAGAGCTTTATTATATAACGCCATTGTTAATCCCTCATCCTCACCACCCCCAACCACACCACTACCTACACCCGAAGAAGAAGCAACAGAAGCTCCAGCAGAAGTCACACCACCAACAGCAGAAGCACAAGCAGTAGTAGAACCACTAGAACCAATAGAAGAACTAAAACAAACTGCTACTCAAATATTAGGAAGAGAACCAAATAACGTAATTTTAACAATTGAAAGTTATCAAAGGTTTAACAATACCGTTGTTGCCATTGGTGAAGTTCCAGCAAGTAGTAGGGTAGAAATCACAGGACAATCTCGATCTTATATTGAACACGTTTTTGGAAAGATTATTTTTTATGATCAATCAATCAATTATGTTACTGTAGAAAGTGGAGGGAAAGCTTATGGGTTGGATTCATCAACCAACACCTTTATTGTAAAAAGAAAGGCGGAAGCTTCTGGGTGGGATTCGTCAACCAACACCTTTATTGTAGAAAGTGAAGGGAAAGCTTATGGGAGAGATTCATCAACTAATCTTCTTCTCTCCAATATGGGAACTTTTACTCTTGGTAACCCAAACTCTCTTCTTTTTGTTGTTGGTGAGAAAAGTAATGTCTCCTATGAAAATGGTGCCTATGAATCTCAGGTCTTTACTCTACCAAAGATGCCAGATGATAAAAGCACTGAGGGTAAACGATTTGAATTAAAGGACAGTGATGGTACAACAAGAACCTTTGTTGTTATTGAGGTGATCAATGAATATGGTGAAAAAGCCTATGCTGTTTTTGAAAGAAAAGAAATACAAACTAAAGATGGAGAAACCGAGGTTAAATATGTTTTTGTTGATGGAAGAAGAGAAACAGAAATACAAGATCTTATTAACAGACTTAATGAAAAAACTGGTTTAAGTTTTGAAGAAAATAATATCACCGATAACGCTTTTTCTTTAGAACCACAACCCCCAACCACACCACTACCTACACCCGAAGAAGAAGCAACAATCGCAAAAGAAATACCAGCAATCACTGGAGCAACATCAACAAATTATGAAAAAAAACAACCAAAAGAAGCTCCAGCAGAAGTCACAACACCACCAACAACACCACCCCCAACCACTAAAGAACTAAAAAGAAAATTAAAGAAAGCTGTTCAAAAAGCTCGAGAAACTGCTCAAAATACCGCTCAAAGAGTTAGGGAAGCTATTCAAAAATTAACAAGAAAAAGAAGAAGAACCCCCCCTCCTCCAGTAAAAGATATTCCCAACTTACCGTAGACGAATAATGAGTTATCTAACTTAATAAACAGCAATTTCTACCCATTTAAAAACTAAAACTAATTATTTTGAAATAAATGTCGAAAATCAAATATAATTTGTTTAATGGAACAAGATTTTTCTATCACACCAAAAACACCAGAACAAAGACAAGCCCAAAATAATTTTTTATCAATTATTCCTCTTCATTTATTTGAATCAGCCCGTATAATCAGTGGTCAACCAGAACAGGAAACAACAATCCAAAAAGGTCAAGAATTAGAAGTTTTATTAAGAACCCTTCTTGCTAAAAAACTCTCTGATCCAAATCTATCCGAAGAAGAAAAAAAACAAATTATAACAGAAGTTAAAATTGAGTTTTCCCGATTAGTGGCTGAAACAAGACCAGATATTCTTCTTTTTGCTGCATACAATAAATCAGTAAAACCATCATCACTAGAAACAACAACATCAGCACCAAAAAAACCTGCCGATCCTGAATTGACTCAAATGTTAGAAGATTTAGCAAACCCGGAAACAGATATACAAAAAAGACAAGAAATCTTAGAACAAATAAAACAAAAAGCTTTAACTGAACGTTGGAATCTTTTTGATTATTATCAAGAAGTAATTAACTATCACTCTTCTAAATGGTTAACTTTAGGATATCGTTATCCTCAAATGCTTCGCTGGATCTGTCTTCTTCCAGAAAAAAGTCCAAATAGAGGAAAAATAAAACCTATTGACGAAATGATTGGTTATTTTGGTATTAACTTTAACTCTCTTTCTGAGGAAGGAAGAAAAGATTATCAAGAAAACTTGTTGCCGGAAGTTGAAGATTTTCAAAGAGCAATTCTTCAGGCAGATGAAGAACAAATAAAAAAAACTAGAAAAAAACTTATTTCTGCTTTGAAAGAATTCTATCAGAAACACAAAATCACCCAAAAAGAAAACCCGGAAAGACTAGTTAATCATTTTCTTATAAAGATCACTATTCTTTCTGATGAAGAACTTCAAGAATTAGCCTTTTCTGAGAGATGGGATTTAGAAGAATTTTTTCTAGAATATTGTCAAGCTTTAAAAAGTGTAGGAAGAAAACCCCCTTCCATACCAAAAGAAACTGATATTATCTATTATCAAGACTGGGTAAAAGATTTATTGACAAAAGAGCAAAAAAGAAGATTAAGAAAAGTTGGCGGAATTTTGGGAATCAATGATATTCAAACTCTTGTTTTTCAAGCTGCTTTTAGGTTTATTACCCAACCAGAAACAGAAAGTCAAATAAACGATCTTAATCCTTTATCAGAAACTCATCTTCAACTTAACGACAACTCAATCCTCAGATACTTTAAAACACTTCAAGAATATTTAATCCCAATCGAAGAATTAATAACTGATCCGCAACACGATCAAGAATTACCACTAGTCCAAGGACTTCTTAAAAAAAGAATTAATGATCTTTCTCACAAAACTATCTCTTTAATTCTTGCTTTATCTAATTTTGGGGTGGTTAAATTATCTAAAAAAGAAAGAAGAATTTTGTCAGCTATTCCTCAAGGTATTGATCTGTCTGATGGTTTTCTTTATCAGAAAGAGCTTGGTCCAGCTCTTGAAAAAGGCGAAAGAAAAAGACGAAAAGCATTAATGAAAGAAAGAAAACGTTGGTTCAACACTCTTCAAAACATTCTTCATCGATTAAATAAACAAAATCTTCCTTTTGTTATCTTGTTGCCGGAAGAACAAACTGCGCTCGGCGAAAAACTTCAAGATTGGCAAGAACAATGGAGAGAAAGAGTTAAAAGATTTCGCTTGATGAGACTGTTTGGAATTCCAGCAACCGCACTTGTCGTTGCCGGTTCAGCCGCTAAACTTTCTCAACTGCCACTCTTACAAGAAGGTTCTAAAGCACTAAACAATGCCGCAAAAATTGCTTATCAACAAATTTTTGAACAATTAGAAATTTCTTCGCCTTCTTCTTTTTTTGATAAATGGGGCTTTCTTATAAAAATTTATAAATCTTTAAAACAAATAGAGCAAGAGACTGGAGAAGAAACTTTATTTGCCATTGGGGCTAGTTATTTTAATGAGTATGCCGAAAGAATTAATAAAGAACGTTTTTCTCAATTAACCCTTTTTCAAGAATCAACCCCTCCTGTCTTAACAGAAGCAGATTTTGTTGATAAAAGAGAACCTCCTCCTCAAACATTAAAGGACTTATTAACCATTTTAGAAACAGAACAAGGCAGAGAAAAAATGATTGAAAGTTTAACAGAAAATTTTTACCAACTGGCAAGTTTTAAGTTTGCTGATGAAGATCAATTTTCTTTTATTTCACAACAAAATTTAAGAACAAGGTTGGAACAAATAACTGATCAATTAAAAGTTTTGCTTAACCAAGAAACTGACAAAAACAAAAGAATTGATACCCTTAATCCAGTATCAAAAAAACAAAAAGCAGTTTCTGACTGGCAGCAATTAATAATTGAGATTTTAAAATACTACTCTCCCCAACTCTCATCAACTATTTCTCTTCTACAACCTGAAATTGAAGGCCCTCTTGATAATCCAACAAAATATACTGACCTTTCGCATGAATATGCTTGTAAAAGACAAGCTTATTACTTTTGTGAAGAAATATTTTATCATATTGCCTCAGAAGAAAAACCTTCTATTATCATCCACAGTCAACAAGAATTAGAAGATTTTTCTTCATTTTTTTTTGATAAACAAAAGTTTATTGAGTGGTTGAATAATCCTAATAACAATTTTGAAAATGAAGAAGAACGCTGGCAGTTTGTATCATGGGCGATAACTTTAGCAGAAAAACAACAAATCGATCTTGATCTAATTTCTAGATTTGTTGAGCTTAATCGTTTTTTTCAAGGAGTTGCTAATGAAAAAAAACTAGAACAAATGGAAGAAGTTTCACGTTCTATTTTAGCTGCTGGCAGTATTCTTAACGTAGCTAATCAAGGACTAAGACAAAAAGTGACCAGAAGAGATTTTTTAAGAATGACCGGTGTTGCTGCAGTTTCTACCGGATTAATGTTGGCTGGTATTAAAGCGGATCAACAATTTCAATCCCATTTTGAGGTTGTTGACAGACTTTTACAAAGATTTAATGGCCAGGTGTGGCAGGAGACTGAACAAAGACTTCGTCCAATATTAACTTTAAATCCCACTGGTTTTCCTCAAGCTTTAGTAATAAAAGACGTTGATGGTCAAGAGATTGGAAGATATTTTGAAACTAATAAAGAATATGTCTCCTTTGATCAAATTCCACAACAAGTAATTGATTTTTTAGTCAATGTTGAAGATAAACGTTTTTTTGATCATCCGGGAATTGATCCTATTGGTATTGCCCGTGGCTTTACCTCTGGTGGTGAGAGTGGCGGTGGTTCAACCTTAACCCAGCAACTTATCCGTTTATTTTGTTATTCTCAAGAAGAACTTCTGCAAGAAAGACTTAATCCTAATCTTGCTTATAAAAGAAAAATGGTCGAGATAGTCGCTGCTTTAATTTTTGAAAAAAAATGGGAAGAGTATTATGTTGGACAAGGATATACTGTTGAATCAGCTAAGAGACTAACAAAACAAAAAATTTTAGAAATCTATCTTAACAATGTTCCTTTTGGTCCTAATGTCTATGGCATTAAAGCCGCCAGTAAGTTTTATTTTAATAAAGAACCTCAACAATTAACTCCAATGGAAATTGCTTTTTTAATCGGCTTAATCCAAAATCCTGTTGGTTATTATCCTTTTAATCTTTCTCGATATGATCAAACATCTAATCAAAATATTACGCTTGGACAAATCACTCCAAATGGTGTTGTTTTAAACGAAGAGCATCCGGCAATAAGAAGATTAAAAAGAGATATTGCTCCCCTTCTATATCACCAGGGAGTAATCTCTAAAGATGATTTTAATTTTATCTTAAATAATACTATTACTTTACATCCTCAACCCGCATCAACAGAATATCAACCTTTATCTAATAAAATAATTAATCAGCTTTTACATTGCTTATCTTTAAATCAAATCTTTAGCGGTCTTGAAATAACTATTACTTTAGACAAAGAAAAACAAAAACAAATGGAAGAACTAATAAAACAAAAACTTCAAGAGCAACTTAAAAATAATGCTCAGGAGGGAGCAATTATTATTCTTGATGGTGAAACCGGAGCAATTTTAGTTGCTGCTGGTGCAACACAAGATCCGCAAAATCCTGAAGCAGTTATTGTTGATAATAATATTCCTTATCAAGAAAACTTTCCTGGTTCTTCTGTTAAGCCTTTTACATATGCGGCCGGCCTTTCAGAAGGAATTTTACATGAAAATCAAACTCTTACCGGTAATACCTATCGAGGTATTACCAATTCTGGAGGAGGAAATTATGGACCTGTATTATGGCCACAAGCTCTAGCTTCTTCTTTAAATACTGCTGCTCAACAATTAGCTGATTGGGTAGACGTTTTAAAAATTCGTTATTATTGGGACCGGTTAAAAATCCGTTTGTCTTCATTTCTACCATTAAGTAGAATTTCTACTAATATCACTTTAGGAACAGAAAGAGTTAGACCGATTGATTTAGCCGGCGCTTTTACTGTTTTTACTAACGCTGGACAATTTTCTCCACCAACTCTTATCCAACAAGTTTCTCAAAATGGGCAAGTTGTCTTTAATCTTTCTTCTCAAAACTCGGTACCAATCTTTTCTCAACACGTAGCTCAACAAATAGTGCAAGCTTTGGGTAATCCCGAAAATAAAATTTATCCTTCACCTCAAACGTGGCAATCATTAAGAGATGGCATAGATCATCAGGGAAGAATTTGGTATTTTGCTAAAACTGGTACTGAAAGTAATTCCAAAGGCGCACAAAGAGCAGTTTGGTGTGTTGGAGGAGTTATTAATCATCAAACTGGTAAAAAATATGTTGTCTTAACCTATCTTGGCACTCAAAATTCTGAAGGAATGACAGAAAATGTGTGGGGAAGTAATGTTTTAGCTCCACTTTGGAGACAAATAGCTGGACAATTAATCTTCGAAAATCCAAATGAAACTTCTCAAAAAAAAGAACAGATTCCAACAGAACAATATGGAGAACAATATAATCTTTTTCGCGAAGATATCCCGCCTGAGCAAAGAATTGAGTTTGCTCAAACACAATATCTTCCTATCCAATGTTATTCTTATTATCCTTCTAACGAGGAATACCAACAAAATCCTAAAGGAAATATTATTCGTCATCCGGCTACCACTATTCCTCGTGAAATAATTATTCATTGGGATGGTCAACTCTGGGATGGAAAAAATCCTCAAATGTTATCAGCACAAACAACGATCAACGGCTTAATAGGAAATGGTCTTTCCTGTCACTTTGTTGTTTCACCTTACGAAGTAATCCAAACTCTTCCAATGGGTCAACAAAGAGTAACTCGCGGTTTTCATGCTGGTGGCCGTTATATTGATTATAATATAGGTAGCATCGGTATTGAAACAACTGGCTCTTGCTATGATCAATATCCACCACCCGAACGACAAACTGAGAATCTTGTAAATCTTATTATTAAATTAATGGTCTCTTATAATATTCCTTTAAGCAAAGTTGTTGGTCATTATGAAAGAACTGATGCTTTTTGGGGTAAACCTGATCCGGGCGAAAAGTATATGCAAGCTTTAAGAAAAAGATTAAAAGAAGAACTTGAAAAGCAAGGCTTAAATTATCTTATTGATCTCACCCCTTAATTTAAAAAAAATTTTAATAAATCCATAGAAAAATAGTAAATAAAAGAAAAAATTATCCCATAAACCCTCTTTTTTCTCCCATTTCACTTTTATATCCCAAATAAGCTAATAACAAAAAAATTCCTATTAAACCCAAACCAGTACCAACAACTACTCTTTCTGATTTTTCCTTAAAAATTAGTTTTTTTTCTTCTTGAGTTAAATCACCCTCCATTGCTTCTGCTGCTTTTTGAAAATAATCAACCATTGATTGTTTATCACTCTCTTCAATTACTCTTTCTTCAACTAAAGCGGTTAAAAATTTATTAAATTTTTCAATATCAGCTTTGACTAAAATCTCTCCTTCAGTCTTTTCTCCTTTTTCTGATTCTTTTTGTTCAATAATAATTGCTGATTCTAAACCTTGAGCAAAAGCAGAAGTTAAAGCAGTTAAAGGATTTTCTTGAATTGCTTTAATTTCTTCTTCTGTCAACTCAGGTGGTGCTTCGCCTTCCTGAGCGTTAATTTTTTTCACCGCTCTTAATACTTGTTGAGCTAAAGCTTCTACTTGATTTGGTATTTCTACCTCATTACCGTCTTGGTTCTTAGTTTTAATTTCTCTTCTTTCTTGTTGAAGCTTTTGTTTTTGTTGTTCTAATAGAGAGATTTCTTTTTCTATTCTTTCTCTATCTTCAGTGTTTTCAGAAGGGATTGTTTTTAAATATCTTTCACTGACAATAATTTTTTGCGTTATCAAAGCAATTTCCAAATCGTATCCTAATGCTCGTGTCCGTGGATCACTCCTTTCTTTAAAACTTTCTACTAATTTATCAAGTGGGGTGATTTCTTCTTTCTCTACACCTCTTTGTAATCTACTCCCAATTTTTTCTAAAATCTTTTGGGCAATATCAGGATCTAATTTTTGATCAATAACTAATTTTCTTAATTCTTGTTCTGAAAATTGAAGAATTGTTTGTGCTTCTTTCGAAAGAGTAGCTTGCATTATTGATAAAATCAATTCTTCTCTTGTTTCGCCGGCTAATCTCTCAAGAGTGGCTCTGGCAGAATCAGGATCTGTGAAGAATAAAAAAGATTCTACTCCTTGAGAATTATGTTGAGGTGGTTGGGGTGCACTTCCATCTTGACCTCTACTTTCATTTTCAATTACTACTCCTCCAACGGCAGAAGGAGGGTTTTCGTAAGAAGAAATTCTTCCATCTAACATCTTAAAACAAATTTTAAATTATAAACTTTTAAATTTTTATTTTTTAAACTAGTTTGGGCAAAAATAAAATGGTTATAATTTTTTTTAATTCACTAACTAGATATTTTAAACTGTAAAACCTTTTTTACCAACTGTTGAGCTTGTTCAAATTTTTTTTGTTTTATTAGATCCTGAACTATACTTAAAGCTTTTTTTTCATATTTTTCTTCATATTCTTTCATTATCGCATAAACTACCGGAGCAAGTTCCGAATGTTGATCATCAAGTCTTACCGCATTTTGATAAAGTTCCTCAAGAGTCATTCCCGGCCGAATTAAATCTAAAGTGGTTCGTGCTATCTGCTGAATTTTTTCTTTAGATGCTTTTCCTTTTTCAACTAAGGTTTTAATAATTTTTAATACTTCAACCTCAATGAATTTACGAAACTCTTCGGCTTTGGTTAAGTCGTAATTTTTTTGACTTTGATTATTATCAAGCTGATTGTTATTTAAACTTTGTCTGTTTAGGATTGATGTCGATGGAAAAGTTTGATTTGAAGAATGTCTTGATGAGATATCAATCACTGGAGTATTTTTTGGATCATCTGATGCCTGAACTTTTTGTCCTGTTGGAGAAACATAGGTCATTTTCATTTTTTATAAGAATAACAAAAATTATATGAGGAATCAATCTTTCAGTGGTTTATAACTTTGAGGATTAAAATTCGCAAAATAAATTTCTTAAAGTGATTTCAAAAAATTCTTCGTCATCTCCACGATCCATTTTAAATGCAAAATTATATGAATCAAAAGCAAAAATAAAAATAATAGTCCTGCTAACTCATGAATATCACTAAAACTGTGCCTGGGAATATCTAAAAAACTTCGCCATCCAGCTCTTCTTTCTCCTGAAGGTAAGAAAAAATACAAAACAATTCCTGAAAAAGCTACGATTAAAAATAAAAATATCATCAAAATATCAATAAAGTAGTTTATTTTGATTTTTTT
>JAVZHQ010000004.1:0-11059 GCA_038998335.1 Candidatus Aenigmatarchaeota archaeon
TTTGAGATCCTCAATAGAGTGAATTTTTATTGAAGTTATCATATTTTCAAAGATTTTTCTTGTTTTTTTATCTAGAGGTAGATAGGGATCTAAAACTGTATCAAACTCCCAATGGTTCTTTTCTGCCCAAAAACCTATCTCTGGATAAGGTTTGCCATCACTAGCAGGTAGATCTTTGTAAGGGAAATTATGTAAGGGTTGAGAAAGGTCACCAATATAATGAGCTATATTGGCTAGATAGTAATCATATTTCCATCCACTTTCTTTTTGCATTTTTTGATAAAGGTCTAAAATCTTCCAATATAACACACCTGCAGGATCGGGAACTTTAATTTTAATTGGTCTTGATTCAGGTGAATTTAATTTTATATACATCCCCTCAATAATCTGATATTGATCAATATAATCTGGTGTTACAACCGTATTTGGAGAAGCATTATGCCAATGGAAAGGTCCTAAAAGGCTCTCATTTTCTTTCATAATTAGATCAGGGAAACAAGTAATTTCGGGATTTTTTATACCTGCTTCTTGTGCTATAAATATATGAGTTTTACATGACCAGGAAAAACCTTTTAGATAAAAGATAAGAACTATCAAGATGGTAGAAATAATTTTGTTAAAACGAACAATATCAACGCTAAAAATTCCACTAATTAATGCTAATTTTGTAAGGTTTTTAAATCTTCTGTAAACCATTCTACCCCTTTATTTTTTTCTGATTGGAGAGCTGGTCCTTTAAAAACCTCTCCGCAGAAGGCTTCCCATTAATTCCCCCACCACTACTTTTTCTCAAGGTCCTTTTGGAAATTTAGATTTTCCAGATCTTTTTTTTACCTTTCTTCATACCACCTCCTTATGCATACCTTTTTACTCATTTTTCAGTTTTTAAAATACCTGAAAAATTAAAGTGATAGTTAAAACATTATGTAGTAAATGTTTTCATGATCATCTTTTGCTGCCCCATATCCTCCTACTGAAGCTCCAGAAACAAGTACTCTAACAGCTCCTTCAATTTTTCTTCCATCCGAACATACACCATATATTAAAGCACCTTTTTCTTCTACTGATGTTACACTTGACCCACCATAAAGACTTCCATAAAATCCCCTATAGCTTGAAATTACAATACCTGTAAGATAGGACTCTATTTTTTCAGAAATAGTTTTTATATCAGCTACTACCCAATTTCCCTCACACTTTGTTTCATTTTCTAAAGTAACTTCAAATTTTCCACTCATAGGAGGTTCCAAAAATCCTATAACATCATAAGCAATTCCTTTAAATCTTACATTTCCTAATTTTTCTTTAACAGGTCCACTTATAGGATAAATAGAAACTTCTTTAGACATACACCCAAATAAAAATAAAATTGTAAAAACAAAGCCAAAAATTTTTTTTAAACGTCTCATAATATTTCCATCACCTCCTTTTCAGCATAAAAGTTAAAAAGAATCTCTCTTTTTTCCTCATCACATGCGGACGTTGGGTCACTAGCGGGGTGGCTGGCCTGAGGGATCAACTGTTTTCCCTCCGAAGAGCCAAAACGCCCGTTAGCTAATTTTCTTTTTCCCATAGTCTTACATGCTTCAATCACCGTTTTAACCAATTCCTCAAGAGCAAGTTCTTTAAGTCCCTTTCCGTAAATCTGTTTTGCCTTCGTTTGTAAAGCCCAGTAACAGGTCTTTGGGGCTAATCCCTTTTCTTGGTAAAATTCGTAAAATTCTTGTTTGAGAACATGAGCAAGGTATTCCTTGATAGGAGAGCCAAACTTTTCTTCCACTTTTTTTAAAGCCGTTTCAGGGTCAATCTTCGTTTCAGAGTCAATCTTATCTTGAATAGCATAAATTCTTGGGGTAATCGTGTCATTAATCAAGTTGTCGCGTGTAGTCGTTGTATCTGAAAGAGCACTAATTATTTCCCGAAGTTCCTTAAAAACTTCACTTGAAAGCTTGTATTTAAGGGTTACTTTGTGTTCTTCCAGAAACTTTTCGAAATCTTTAAGTATGCGGTCTAGCTTTTTTGTCGGTTCTTCTACTTTGGAAAGCCTGACTTTTCTTCGCTTTTTAAGATAACCTTCTTCTTCCCAAGCAAGATAAGATAAATCTTCGCTTATATCCTCTTTCTTAGCATATACAGGTTCATATGCAGTTCGCCAATATTTCAGTTTGTCTAGATACTCATAGATCTTGCGAAGATCTTCATCAAAGCAACCCGATACTAATCGGCTTGCCTTTCTTAGAAACTCGCCTGATCTTCTTTTCTTTTCTTCACGGTCATAATGCCATTTTAAAAACTTGTCTACTACCTCTTCTCTCTTTAGCCTTTTGTCAAGTCGGTTAATAAAGAAAGAAGGAACAAATTCTTTGTTATTAAGGAGCTCACGGCGGATGAAAGTTTGATATAGTTCCTCTATTGCCTTTTCAAGAATTTCTCTAGCTTTAGCATATCTTTTTTGTATTTTTGTTCTTCCTTCGCTTATCTCACATTTAGCAAGTTTTCTAACCAAACTCTTCAATTTAACGATAGCTAGACGATGCTCATTGTTAATGTAGATCTTAAAACAAGCAAAACGGAGAGGTAGTTCGTGCAGGATTAAAGTATTGATTTGGTCTATAGGAGATACGAAGGGGTAGTCATCGATTTTAGAAGGTTTGAAAAGTGGTTTTAATTCATTGTAGAGGTAACCAATGAGTTCTGAATTTGGGTTAAAACAACTTATTCTCAAAAGACAAAGTGCAAAAACAGCTTTTAGATATTTTCTTAATTCTCTTTTTCGTTCGTCAGAGGCATAGTTTAGAACATCTTTTGTAAGTACTACAGGTGTAGTAAAAAGGTAGATGCGTACCAAAGAAGAAAGAAAAAATGTTAGTCGATCAAGTTGAGGAGTGATTGTAGGTTTGGTAGCAATAAGAATTAAATCTTCTGCAGACTCTATCTTTTCTTGACGCTCAATTTTTATCTTCTTTAAACTAAACCTTGGATATAGCTCCGTGTTTGCCCATGTTGAAAAAACTACACCTCCTACCTCTTCCCTTTCGTTGTAAAACCTTATAATTGACTTTTCAGCCCTAAACTCCAATTTTTTGTCTAACCCTCCCGCACACTCTCTGACATCATAAGGATGAGCTCTTTTAAGGCCGTAGGTTTCTCTTATCTCATTTACAAGCTTTTCAAAAAGAAAAACAGCAAGCTCTATAGCCTCCTCCTTTTCTTCCAAGTAGAGCTCTAAAAGACATGAATCAAATAACAAAGCAAATGTATAAAAAATTCCTGGATCTGACAAAAGCTTTCTAAGTAACTCCTTTTTTCGCTCTAAGTTGCATCTAAGTACCCATGATAAAACTATTTCATGTTCAGAAAGAGTAGAGAATAACATATTTGGCAAAATTTTTGCCCATCTTGAACTTCTTCTCTTAATTTTCGCCTTTCTAACCTTCTCCCAAATGCTCCTTACTATTTTCTCTGCCCATTCCCTTTGGCTAGATGCATTTGCTTTTTCTAAAACCAAGGAAAGCCTAGGATCTAACAAGATTTCTCCTAAAATTTCATCTGAACTAGAAGAACAAAACCGCATCACCCCATCAGCAATAACTACTTTTATCTCTTCATCAGCCCTGCCTTGACCCCCACCTGAAATCTTGCTTTTATCTAAACTCTCTCTTACAAAGCCATTCCATTTCCACCACACATACTTACACCAATCCCACATAATCCGCATCTCATGGATACTCTTTCCTTGAAAGGTCTTCCCTGTAAACACAAAAAGAAAATCTCTTAAAGTCTTTCTAAACTCTTCAACCTCAGGAGCATCAACCCAAACCTCAATTAATTGAGCTAGAGAACGACCTAGTAGAGGCCTTCCTCCTTCTTCTTTAATCTTGTAGATCAGCCAAACTGGTAAAACCTTCTTCTTTCCTTTTTCTCGAGGAACATTATCTAAAGGATCAAACTCATCCCAGGTTTTTTCTGAAACAGGAGCATCAGACTTTTTATCTATCGTATCCTCTAAATTAATCTTATCCGAAGGTTTCTCTGACCCCTCAGGCATTTTCTTAGTTGCTACATACTCCATAATTTCTGTAATATCCCCTACACCCAACCAGATAGTCTTTCCTGCTAACAATCTAGTAATTACAGAACTCATACAACCTTCATAATCACAAGCTCTAAAAATTTTAAAGAAAGCTTACCAGTAAAATGCGGAATTGTCAAGTTTTTCGCTAAAAAAAACAAGGAGGTGCCTATGAACAGGAAAGAGCTAGACAAGTTTTTCACAAAAACTATAATCGTAAGCTATCATGGGAGAAATGGCAGGATATCCTTACCTCAGGACTGGCTCTCTTTCTGGGATTATCCTAAAGAATTAGTCGTAAAAATAACTGCTCCTTTCGTAGTTTTCGGGCCTGCGGAGGCTTGGGAAGTCTTTGATTTTGTGCTTGTTGAGAGAAAGAAAGAAGATGAAACGTAGAGCTAGTGTGGCTTAAGCTGTATTTTTTAGCGTTTTGGTAAACAATTTTGCTAGCAGGCGTATCCGAAACGTGGAACTGGTGCGAATTTGCAGATATCTTAGAACTAGCGATTTTTGAAGGTTTGTGGAGATATTCAAAGATAGCTGTTTTTTGAGGTTTGAAGACATGCTTGAAAGTGGCTGTTTTTTGGAGTGTTGAAGATGGTTTTGGGAGGTGGTGTAAGAGTTAAGGAAGGTTGCGGTTTAGAGGATCTTTTGTGTTTTGATCTTATTATTGCTTTGAAGAATTTTGGTTTTGCAACAGAGAAGTTTAAAAAGGTTCGTGCTATAAGCATTCCGTTTAAGATGCCTGATGGTGAAATTTGCAGGGTTTATCGGATTGTCTTAGACGGTAAAACCAGATATTGGGTTCCTCCTCAGGGTAAGATTACTGAGCTTCTTTTTATTCCTGAAAGGACGGCATTTGAACATGTTATCGTTACTCCCAGTGGATTTGATGCTGGAATTTTAAATGTGCTTTTTGCGAACACAATAGCTATAGGAGGGATCGGTGAGACATATACACTACTTGCGCTAAGAGCCCATAAGGAAAGGCTAGATCCGCTTTTCAAGGAGAAGTCCATTTATGTATGGGTTGAGGATGAGGAAAGCGATTTTGCTGAGAAAGTGGCAAAGCTTTTTAACAGAGAAGTTAAGGCCTTCGGCCAAAACTTAGCAAGAGCCTACAAAGATGCCTACCGAATTGTCAGTCAAAGAGACCTAGTTACAGCAAGGAGGTTTATTTTGGAGCTAATGGAAAAAGCAAAAACTGTAAGATAGGGGGGTTAGTGATGAGTTTGATTTTAGAACTTTTTGAAAAATTTAATCTTCCTTACACAAGAAAGGGTAAAAGTTTTGTGACTCGTTGTCCTTTCTGTAAGGGAGATACCAAATTAAGTGACCATAACGCACAAATTAATCCAGATACTAATACCATGTTTTGCTACACTGAAGAAAAACTTTATCGCTATTCTGATTTTGTGAATTTACTTATGCCAGAGAAAGTGGCTCAGGTTAGAGAAGAAGTAGTTAAGAGAACTTCAGAAAATGCAAAGGCTGTTAAATCTCAGGTTATGGCGTTTGAAGAATATTTAGAAAGGATGAGGTCTCAGGGTTATAAACTTATTGCTGAGCATCGTTTTTATGATCTTGATCTTGATCTTGTGTATATCAAGTATCGGTTTGAAAGGATAAACGATCTTGGAAAGAAGGAAAAAACATTCATTTATGTCAAGGATGGATTGATTGGGTTACAGGGTCAAAGGCAAATACCTTATCATTTGGAGGAATTCGTTTTTTATTCAGATGCAAATGAGGTTTGGATTTGCGAAGGTGAGAAATGCGCAGATACAATTATTGAGAAAAGGCCAGATATTGCACGTATAATTGTTATAAGCATTAATCAGCCAAGTGAGTTAAAATCCTTGGATTTTCTCCTTTCTGACAAGAAGTTTGTAATCTTTGAAGATAACGATGAGGCTGGCAGAAAGAAAACTGAGGAATTAATTGAGATACTTAAGCCGTATGCTGATGAAATCAAGGTTGTTAGATTTGAAGAATTTGAAAAAGGCTATGACGTTGCGGATTTTCTTGAAACTCATTCTTGGGAGGATCTTTTGGAAAGGGTTCTTTCAGCAGAGTCTATGTATAAGAGCCCTATCCATTACATTTATCACGGAATCCAAAGTTTTGAAAAGGAGGAAGATTTTTTACTTGAGCCATTTATTCCAAGAAAGAGTATAACTCTTTTTGATGGAATTGGAGGATTGGGGAAATCAATCTTAGCTATGCAATTGGCTTTATGCGTTGCAACTGAAGCTTGTTTTCTAGAAACTAGCATATCTCCTCATCCATCCAAAGTCCTCTACATCACCGCTGAAGAGACAGAATGGATTTTTAACGAAAGATTGAAAAAAATTTGCAATGCCTTGCAACTAAAAAACAGAGAAGATGATGGAATATTTGCCGAGAGATTAAAAAATTTTGCGTGGTTTTCTACTCTTTCTAAATCTTTCCCCCTACCAACCCATCGGCTTTTACAACAGACTTACAAAGGAATTGAAAAGACACAGTTTTACACATTCCTTGAAGACATAATTGATAAATATCGCCCTGAACTTGTAGTTCTTGATAGTCTAGCTAACTTTTATGGATTAGAAGAAAATTTAAGTTCTCATGCATCTGCATTTTTTGAAGTTTTAAAAAACTTCTGCAAAAACTATGATCTCTCCTTTCTTCTTATTCACCATCAGACTAAAGAGGCGATGAAAGAGGAAGGGGCGTTGCAAAAACTTTTTAGAGGTAGCACAGTTTTTAGAGAACAATCAAGATGTAGGATTTTACTTGAAAAAGGGGAAAATGAAGGTTTAAAACTTTTTATAGAAAAGCTAAACTATCCTACAGACAAGCCTCTGAAATACCACATCTCCCTTTTCTCAACAGAAACCGAGCTATGCTTTAAACTTGATAAGGCTGTATTTGCTAGCAAAACGAAAAGCAAGAAAAGATCAACCTTTCCAAAATACGACGAATAAACCTGCCTGAAAGGAGAAGGTAAGGTGAGAGGTTTTCACGTGTTTAAAAACAAAAAGAGGATGTACCCTATAACTGTAGATCGTGAAATTTTTCCAAAGTTTAAAAGAATCCAACTTGCAGTGGCTGACTTAAAGATCAAAGGGCTAGAGCAAATCACGCAAACTCACAGAGACATTTTAGATGCAATTGCCCTTGTTGGAAAAAGAATCCCATATCATGGGGATAAAAAAAGACTTGCTTTCAGGTTCTTTGTTTCTGATGCCTTAAGGGAGCTAGGTCATAACGAACTTCATAATCACGCATGGCTTGTTAACAAATTGAAAGAACTGGCTAGAACCACGTTAGAAATTGAAGTCAAACTTCCAACCAGAAGAGGAATTATCATTAGCACGATTTTACAAAAAGTAGCTTACTGGGAAGAAAGAAAGGACGAAAATTTAGAGCCTGGGGAATGCCTGGCTGTTTGTTCAGAAGAATTCACAGTACTTTTGCTTGAAGACTATCTCCTTTATGCTAAACCTGAGGTTATTAGAGCCATCCTCAACCTGGATCACGAATTCCTTAAACTTGCAGTAAGATACATTTTGACGCAGGAGAAAGTGTTTAAGAAAGTAGGAACGTTGATAAAAGAAATTTGTCCAGATGCAGATAGAAGATTGACTTGGAAGTATAAACAACTGCTAGAAACACACGCAGACTTCCTAAATCAACATTTCGGAATTAAGTTAAAACAGACCCCTTCCGACCTTTTGATTGAATATAAAAAAGATCCCAAACTTATCGCAATAGACTACAATCTGATCCCTACCTAAACTCTTCTACCTAACCCCTCTTTCAATCACTAATAACACCTCTACCCCTCTCACACTCACTAGCATTTTGTCTTTTTAATTACCAGCAATTTATCACGCTTATAAGCAAAAAGACTTAACCCCGATTTTCAGCAATTACAAGCAGTTTTTAGCCAAAATGGGCGATTATTTGAAAGTTGGGAAGGGAAGATTAGCTGGGCTTTTCACGGGAGAAAAGCTAATTTGGCCGTTAGAAAATGAAAGAAAACACAAGAAAATTGACAAAAAATGGTATTATAGCCGTAGACAAACGTATTATAAGTGTAGACAACGCACCCTGGAGGGCCCATAAAATCTACTTTTTTTTGTCCGCAGTATAGGACAATTGCGGGTAATTAGGGGCAATTATGGGCAATTATTTTAATAATCGCGAAAGGAGGAAGAGAAGCGGGCTATGGAGAAGCAAAATTGTTTTTATGCGTGAGATTTCGTGAGATTTTTCTTAAATTTTCTTAAAAAATGGTATTATAGCTGTAGACAAACGTATTATAAGTGTAGACAACGTATTATAGCCGTAGACATCATACCCCTGAAAGGCGCATGTAGTCTACGTTTGGAGGTGCTTAAAGAAATATATAATGATAAAGAAAGAAAGAAATAAAAAAAGAAAGAAAAGCGCGCCTTTAGGGCGCGCTTTCTTTCATCAATGAGTTAGTGTCCCTTTTCTTTATTGTTTAAAACTTTATCATTCGGATTAGTCTTATGTTCTTGTTCTTCTGCCTCTTGGTCATCATCTGCCATCTTGTGCATTACCCTTGTCCCTACCTACCTGCCTGCTCTGCTCGCCTACTAATCCTACCCCACCTATCCTGCTCATCTACTAACTGTGATTGGGTCTTTCTACCAGTGCTACCTCTGTTCTACATTTACCTCTTTCCAGCACCTTTTCTTTTCAACGCTTTTTACTTCTACCAATTTCAAATTCTAGCTACTACCCACTCATAGCTACTCCCACAGTTCCGATCAATCAACCTACTTCTTGATTTTACTTTAGCTTCACCCTGGGGTTGTTTCTTCTCCCTTTTTCTTCTAGAATTACAAAGCCATGTCTTTCAATTCTTTCTCAACTTAAACCCAACCATTAAACCCTTAAAACTACTCAACCTTTAATCCTCATAAATTTTGCAAAATTAAGTCGTAGAACCGTGAATTCATCAACGTTTGAAGTACTCCTTTTCAGAAAAATTCGTTTTGCCTTTTATTTTGGCTTTAAATGCCCCTATTTGAAGAGGGTAAGGGTTGTAATATGGGGTAATTAATTCACAAGTCTTTAAAGCCAATTTAGCTTAATTTTGAGTTTTTGTGGTTTGAAACAGACGGAAAGCTAGATGTATTCTTCCATTTTCGCCCTTAATTTTTCTTGTTCCAAAGGTGAGAGCTGGTAATTCAAGGTCTTGATAGCGTTTCTGATAGCTTCAAATTCTTCCGTCACCTTCTGATATGCCTCTTTTCCAGTTTTAGATCTAAAGGCTGAGCTATCGTAGTTTTCTAAGTTAGTCAGGTGTTTAATTTCTTCAAAGAATTTAACCTCCCACTTGAGATCCCTTTCAATGAGGTCAACAAGAGTTGGATAGTTTTGTCTGTAAAATTCTCTCTTTTTCGCATACCTTTTTAGCAATCCTTCAAGTATGAGCATGTATAGGAAAAACTCAGGGTTGAGGCCTTCTCTGTATGCCATATCTTCAATCAAAGTAAGAACAAATTTAAATCTGATTGGGATTAATAACCAAGTTGCCTCTGGTGAACTTTTAATTGCCTGTTCAAGTTCTTCCAGATCTTTTGCCTCCTGAGTTTTTTCTTCTTTCACAAAATGGCGAAATTTTGGTTTCATAATTATCACCCCTTTTTTGTATTTTTTATCAACACTAATCTGCAAATACCAAAATGCTTTATACTTCGGAGCTTTAGCCAGTTTCTCAATCAGCCTTTTCTCAATCTTCTTTATATCTTCAATCAGTTCTTTAAACGTCCTCATCGCCTTTTAGTTTGGTAAACAAGTAGGAATTTAACTTTTCTATCGAAATTTTCAAATGATTAGGATCAGCATGAAGATATCTTTCTGTTGTTGTAATTGAACTATGCCCCATAAGCTCTTTCAAGGAATAAATATCAATTCCTGCTCTTAAAGCATTAACTGCAAAAATATGTCTAAGCATGTAAGGTGAAACTACTTTCTTAAGTCCTGCTTTTTTACTCGCTCTTCTTAGCTGAGGAGAGATTTCATAAATAGGTCTACCATTTTTGCCAAAGACAAAATTTGAAGAGGAATTAATTGCCTTTAATTCTTTCAAGATTTTGATAGCCTCTTCACTAAGTGGAATTACCCTTTCTTCTCTATCCTTGACTTGACTTCCAGGCTTTTTACGAACAAATAAAAGTCCATTTTCAAAATCAATATCCTTCCATTCAAGATTTGCAACTTCCTTAGGTCTAAGTCCAGTTAGAACAGTAAGCAAAACTCTTGCTTTTAAAACAGGGTGATGGTTTAAAGCTTGTAAGAAAACTTTAAGTTCAGATGGAGTGAGAAAATAAAAAACTTTCTTGTGTTCTGGTAGCATAGGGAATTTTTTGATATTATGTCCCGAAATTAAGCCAACCTCAATAGCCCAGTTTAAAGCCTTGCGAATTAAACCGATATCCATGTTAACTGTTCGGTTGCTTGCTCCTTCTGCCTTCCTTTTGGCTTGATATTTTAAAAGCACAGAGGTTGTCAAGTTTTTCAAAGAAAGTGAACCTAACTCACGAAGAAGTCTTTTGGCACAACTGTAGTTTATTTCCATCGTTGCAGAACTAACCCTATGTCTTGCATTTTCCAAATACAAGCCTATTAACCATTTTAAACTCCCCTCTTTAGCTCCCTTTAAATCTTCCTTTTTTTCTTTTCTTTTTTGTTCTTGCCAAGGTTTACCAGTAAATTTTTCGTAAAATTCTGCTAAAACCTGTTTTAAAGAAAGGGCATCATCAATAGTATAAAGCTTTTTTTCAAGAAACTTCTTAACTTCTTCTCTAAAAACCTGCTTTTGTTCATTTCCAATATTTACTCCGCGATGAACTCTTATCACAGTTTTGCCAGTTTTTACCCTAATATCAACAGTGACAACCTTTCTATCTTTTTCACAATAAAGAGTTACAGAAAGAGATTTTTTAAGACTTAGAGACTCTAATC
>JAVZHQ010000005.1:0-9214 GCA_038998335.1 Candidatus Aenigmatarchaeota archaeon
ACAAAAAGTGCATAGTCTTCTAGGAAAAACTTATTTTCCTCAACGAACTTATAAAATTCATCATCTTCCTTAAAATTGCTAAATGCAACCCTAAAAGCCTTGTATTTTTTTTCAATGACTTCTTCGTAATGAACGAAATTTGATTCGGGAACCTCGAATTGGGAAAGTATATCCTGTGAAATCAAACCCATTTCAACTAACCCCTCAAGGCTTACAAACAACGGGTTAATAGCAAATGCTGAAATCGAATGATACGGGCTATTGTCAAAGAAAGGCTCGGTGGGACCAATTGGTAAAATTTGCCACAACTTCTGAGAAGAATCTTTCAATAAATCAACAAAACTTTTCGAAGGAATTCCCAAATCCCCAATCCCATACTTGCTTGGTAACGAACTAATGTGAACCAAAACACCGCTTTTTCTTTTGTTTTCCATGTTATCACCAAGGATATTATAGAGGAAAATAATTAGAATTTAAAAGCTATTTTGCAGCTTCATTCTTTTCTTTTTCGTAATAAATAATTCCAAAATAGGTTTTGGCTGAGTTGTTAAGCTCTCTAAATATTTTTTCGTCTCCCAATTCTTTCTTAAATTTCTTAATTAAGGAATTTTCTTCAAGTGGCGGATGAAAAGAAAAAATATTAAACAAAAACTCTCTTAAATCAACCTCCGTGTTATCAAAATACGCAAGCAAAAACGGTAATATAATATTAAAAAACATTTCTCTTTTTCTTTGTTTGCCAATTCCTTCAAATCTCATAATTCTATTCACTGTATCTCTTGCATCGTTAGGAGAATGAAGTTGTCTTAGTAAATTCTTTAAATTTTCGGAGAAATATTTAATAAGTCCCAATTTTGAAGTCTCTATCAAAAGATTAGTTATTCCAATCAATCTCTTTTCAGGAAAGTTCGAAGGTCGAGTTTGTTTATAACTCCAAAGTGACTTATCCATTCTCAAAGAAATATCAAAATTCTGAGGCAATTTATCAGTAGTGTCACCCAATCCGGCACGATAAAGCAACGCATTTTCAACTACTTCTTTTTTATTTAGTTTTCTAATTTCCTTAAACGGAAGCAAGTAAGCTAGTTCAAGGAATTGAAGTTTATTATTTGGATAACCAAGAGAAAGCATGATTTCTCTATAAATTGCTTCATCTGGTTCTGCAATCTTAAGCAAGTTCTCCATTCGCTCAGTTTTTGCTTGCAACCACTTTTCACCAAGAATTTCTAAATCAAAGTCCGTGAACATTGTGTACATACCTTAAATTACATAGATTCTACAAAAACTTTATTCTTGCATATCATATTCTAATCTGTCCTAGCGTTTTTGTTTATATCTCTCCGTAATTATTTTGTCGTTTGCAACCCGTGAAGTTAATCACTTTAAAAGATTTTATTTTTGAAAATTTAAACTTACGACTGTGATAATTAATAAAAGAATCCTTAATTTTACTTGAGAGCTCTAACATAGGATTTTTCGCACTATTTAGACATATAGACCAATAAAGATCTCATGAGTTTTAGATTCCTCCATATAAATTTCTTTGCACATTACAAACTCCTTGCTTTATCTAATCTATTTTTGACTAATTCGGCGACTGACCAATAAAGCTCTTTACGTTCATCCTCAGTTAATCCAAGTTCATCAAAAACTATATCGTCAAGAGCTTTACGATCAGGCAAAGGATTGGGTTCTTGCTCACGGATCGGTTTATTAGGGTCAAAACCAAGCTCGGTGAAAATATCTTCGTAATTAACTTTTGCAAAGTTTCCGCCAAACATCAAATCGTACGAAGTAATTACCAACATTTTAGTTAAATCAACTACTGTAGAAAACGAACCTCCACCACCAACTAGAGAGTAACCAAAAAATTCTGACTGAAATAAACAAAAAGTAGAGTTCATAAAAGAACATAAACTTTCATAATTTAATGATTTAATTCCGTAAAAGACTTTGTCAATACAATAACAATCTTTGTTTAAAAATACGAACCATGATGGATTATGTGTTGAAGGATAAACTATTTGATAATCTATCAATTCTAACTCCCACCATCTCCGTCTTGATTTGCATGTAGGCCTCTTATTGAAACCTTGTTTCTCTCCCCACTTTATATATTCTAGCGCTTTTGTACCGATTAAATCGCTTTTTGGTCTATGGCACATAAAAACAAGGTTATTTAAATCTTCAATATTTACAATAATAGTTTTTAATTCGCGCGGACTTTTTATTACAGGTTTTAAGAATTCTGCTTCGATTTCACCTTCCCAACATGCCCCATTTCTAACGCGTATTAAACGACTTGGTTCTTTCTCAGAAACTTCGGCAACTTCTTTAACAGTCATCCCCACCGGTTTGAGATAAAAAAAGTCATTAGCTCCAGTCGTTAATCCTCTCCTTATCTCTGCAATATCACCCAACCTTACTAACTTTCCTTTTCCTTTTTCTAAGATTTTGAAATAAATTTCAGGTGCCCTAAGATATTTTCCGCCCCATTTATTACCCACGTACTCATATTGTTCACCAATTTTAAGGGAGTCCGACTCGTCAAGTTCAAATTCAAACTCACTTCCTTCAAATAGAAGTTCCTTCTTTGACTTAGGGTAAATTCGGACATCCTCATCTCCAAATAAAGGCTCGTTTATAAAATTAACTTTCCTCACAGTTTTAGCATTATTCAAATCTTCAAAAGGTTTTTTAAAAGCTACAAATCTTATGTTAAAATCATCTAAAATTTCCTTAGGCTTTTGAATTAAAGCTATTATAGTGTTAACATCTGCTTCTTTAAAGGACCTTTTCTTGAGATTGTCTATAATATGAAGCGGTTTCATATATTTTAACAAGAACTCTTGTAGCTCAGCTCCATAGTCAACATCAAGCCAAGAATTCGAGTTAATGAAGCAAAAAACACCACCTTCTCGCAAAAGTGAAAGACCGTGAAAGTAAAAATATACATAAAGGTCACTTCTTTTATCTATATTTTTAACTCTTTCACCCCAGATGTTCTTAACGGAAGAAACGAGTTTTTCTTTATAAGCAGACTTCAATTTTAACCATTCATCATCAGAATAGTCTGCCTTGTTCTCAAGAGGAGGCGCTATAGACTCTTGACGTACATACGGAGGATTTCCAATTACAATGTCAAAACCGCCATTTTCGAAAAATACCTCTGAAAAATCAATCTCCCATAGGAAATAATCTTTTTGTGTTTTGCTCTTTAAGGCAAGTAACAACTTTTCTAACTTTAATTTTTCAGTTTCTAAACTTTTTATTCCTTCTTTTATTTTCTTAATGAGAGCCTTATCGGGCCCTCCGCCAAACATAGTAGATGGAGTGGCGTAAGATTTTAACCTTTCCTCTGCTCCTGTCAATTTTCTTTTTATTTCTTCAAGTTTTATGTTCAAAATGTCTCTAAGTATTTCCTGCTCAAGATCCTCAATTTCTTTTATTTCTTTTAGATTTGCACTTCTTTGACCCGAATAGAAGGCATTCTTCCTATCGGCTAAATCCTTAATTTTTGCTTTTATTGGTGAAGGAATAGATATTGCTTGCTCTCCTCTAAAGCTTATTTGAATTCCGCCGATTTCTTCAACTAATGAGTCACCTTGGCGCAATTTAAAAGATAAGTTTGGAAGGAGTGGCTTTGTATAAATATCCATGTACTTTTCGTCAGTTTCCAGAATAAGCGAAAGCCATAGTCTCAATTCCCCTACCATAACCGCCCAATCTTTTACATCAACGCCATATAGATTTTCCTGCAATATTTTTCCCTTTAGCGCAAAGATATTCTCATCTCTACGTTCAAGTTTCCTTGTTAAAGCGACATGAAGATCTACAAGGATATTCATCATCCCTACAAGGAACGAGGCAGAACCAACAGCAGGATCTACGATTTTAACCTTATCCAAAGCTACCTTTATTATTCTTAATTCATCAAATGAAAATGATTCCACTTCTATGTTTGGATCATAAACAAAGTTTATTATCTTACTTTTTTCAATTTTTGTTTCCTCGGATAAATATTCAATAAGCGAAAGTCTGCACATCAAATCAATTTCAACACGAGGTGTATAGAAAATACCAGCGTTACTTCTCTCTTCCTCGTTAATTAAAGACTCGTAAACTTTCCCAAGCATCTCAGGGTCAACTGCAACTTCAACATCAAGAGGCATAGATTCATCGATAGTAAAGTTAAATATTTCAAGAAATCCTTTCTTCTTGTCATTGGTTGCAAAATCAGGCTCAAAGAGCCATTCAAAAACTGAATCAGGTACTTTTGTAATTACCTCATCAACTTCATTCTTTGTGAACAAACCACCATTTAAATATGGCATGATTCTAAAAGATTCTTGAATATCTAACGGAAGTTCCTTATCTATAAATAACGACTTCTTGTTAAATGCTCCGAAAAACAGGCTCGAAAGCCATTTTGAGTAAAATTCGTCTCTTACTTTTTTCTCTTCCGCATAATTCTTGTATTTTAGCCAAAGGTTCTTCAAGTAGTTTTTGTCTTGCACATAGTTATTCCATTTCAACCAACCTTTTCTTTGAAGATAATAAATAAATAGAATTCTAGAAAGAAGCAATTGTGAAAATGTATGTCTTCTCTTAACATCAATTTCCAATGGAAGATTGCTCTTTAAAACATAATTCAAAGCATATCTATAAGCCTCAAAAAATTCCTCAGTAATGGTTTCAACGCTAAATGCTTCTTCTAACAGATCAAGGGTTATTGCGTTTTCTTCATCTACAAGCAATTTAAGAAACCTTTCCTGGGGAGTGTGGCTTTTTTCGTTTTTTCCTACAAGAAATGAATATCTTCTTGCAGGAGTTGTTTCGTCTTTTATTTTGTTTTTCTTTTCGTCGTATTTAAAGTCAATCCTTACAAATGAAAATCTCCAATCATCTCTTTCGGGTGAAACGAATGCAACAAGTGCTGCATCTTTTAACGTTGGTGAAAAATGTTTTCCGAGCAAGTAATCACGAATATAATTTCTTTGCTTTGTTCGAGCTTTTTCAACAGATGTATTCCTTGAAAGATTCACAACTAAAACGTCAATCCTTTGATTATTATGTTCGTATTTGAGAATTCTTTTATAGCTTGAGATAAATCCTTGGTAGGCTTCTGGAATATAACTTCCTGAGAGTTCTCTCCGTGTTTCCAGTTGATAATCCTCTTTGAACAAATTAATAACAAAATTCTTAAATCTTTCTTCATTAAACTCATTTTCAAAAGTCTCTTTTATTTGAGTTCTTGCTCTTTCAAAATCCATAATTACCTCCCAAGATAAAGAGAAAGGATTATTTCTCTTTTCTCGCCATTCTCAGTGTAAGTTGATAAAAAGTTTTCAGATAAAAATGCTTTCGGGATGGAGCCTTGTAAAACGTTTATTAATTTTAAAGGATTTTCCATATCTTCCCGTAACTCTCTTATCTTTTCCAAAGTTCTTGATATCACCTTCTTGGGGATCGAACCTTCATTTAACCTTTCTTCAAGAATCTTTAAAAACTGTTCTTGCTTGTCGGTTAATTTTTGGGAATTTTTCTGAAGAAACTTAACATATTTCATCAGCTCCTGATAGAAGTCTTTTCCACGTTTCTTAACAAATTCTTCGCTGAATTCAGAGGTGGTACTTACAAATTCAATTTTATTTTTAGCAAGAAGCTCGTAGAATCGCTCAACGTCCAATTTTGAGGCTGGCTCAGTTGGACTACATTCCATTATTTTTGCTGCTTCAAGAAAATCTAATTCAAAAGTACTTGAGGAGTTTGCAAGGTAAAATTTTGTAAGTCTACCTTTTCTGAAAAAAGTAATTAAAGATTCTGGTTCAATAATTTCTTTAACATTACTTTTTTCTAAGTTTAGGCTCTTTAAAGATTTTGAAGCTCTTGCTTTTTTAGGAAGTCTTTTAATTTTTTCAAAAAGCGTTGGATCTTCGTCCCTAACTTTTTCGATCACTTTGAGGTACTTTAATTCACTTTCTTCAATTTCATCTTCACCTAATAATGTTTCTATTGAGGTTAACTTATCAAATAATTCGTGCGATTCGACTGGTTCACCTTCAGTTAGAATAGCAGAATCGCTACCTAAAAGAGTAAGGAAAGCTTCAATTTTTGAACGAGCAATATTCGTCAGCTCAATTTCTCTATCAGCTTGAGCGCTTGGGAAGAAGTTAAATGTATAAATTTTGTCAAATTTGGTATCAATTCTGTTAACTCTTCCCACTCTTTGCATTAGCCTTGTTGGATTCCAAGGTATATCATAATTTAACACAACATTTGACCTATGTAAGTTAACACCTTCCGAAAGAACTTCCGTTGATACTAAAATGCGGTAGTCATCTTTTTGTCCCCTTGCCTTTGCGTCAAAATTGTCAATAACTGCTTCTCTTATTGACTCACTTGATTCACCAGTGAATACTAAAGGCTTTTCTCCCAAATGCTCTGTAATCTTGTCTGCAATGTAACTAGCTGTTTCTTGCGATTCTGTAAAAATTATCAATTTGTTATTCTTAAGAATTTCATTATTTTTTATTTGAAAAATTAGTTGGTCAATTTTAGGATCATAATCAATTGTGTCCCACATTGACTTAATTTTATTAAGTGTTTCAAGGTCTTTTTTAAGGTCGTCTATTAAGCGTTCATCGAATTCATAAGCATTATATTCTTCTGCTTTTCCTTCCTCTAACAGTTTGGTTATTTCATCAAAACTATCAGAATCCAATAATTCAAAAATTCTGTTCATATATTTCTTGCTTATATACACCTTTCCATGTTCGTATGCTTTAATAAAGCCTTCGTAAGATTGGATAAATCTTTTAAGTGTTTGTTTAAAAGCAAAAAAACTGCTCTCAAGCCTTTTTACAAGCAAAACCTTCATAAAACCACTTAAGTTTAATTGACTTTGTTTTTCTAATTGCGAAAGCTTAGTCGTGTCTCTTAAATAGAGTAATGGCTTATATCTTGCGTATGTAATATTTTTGGTTATTTCTTTAACTGTGCTCATGAATATTTGGTCTAATGTCGAGTCTAATTGATAAAACAGGGGCTTTGGCGGTAGAACCATAGGAAACTTTATGTTGTTCTTTTTTAAATCTTCCGAAAAATACTGTTCAATCTCTTTTCTTGTTCTTCTTATCATAATATATTTAAGGCATTTCTCCCTTATTTCTTTTGCATTTGCTCTTACAACCCTTAAGTATTCATCATAATTATCCTTATTTTTAAGTCTATTATTTAGTTTGACAAAGAACGCTTCGAGATTTGGAATTCCCGGGATGGTACTTCTTCTTTTATTCTGGAATAAAGCAATTTGATTTAGTAAATCTGTTGGTTTATTATTAAAAGGAGTTGCAGTTACTAAAATTACTCGTTTTCCCCTGCAAATTTGAGCTATTTTTTCATAACTTAAGGTAGTCTCGTTTCTGAACCTATGAGATTCATCAATAACTATATTATCGTAATTTCTATTTTGAATTTCTTCTAAAGCATCATCAAGCTTCGCAATTGAAAAGTAATTTGCAGGAATATTAAAGTCACTAAAAACATTTTTCCAAGAGCCAGGATTTTTAAAATCAAGAAGATGTGGTGGCGCTATTACAAGAGTCCTTCCTCCAATCTCCTGGATTAAACGAGCCGTAACATAAGTTTTTCCAAGACCTACAACATCGGAAATAAAACAACCACCGTAGGCTTGAAGTATTTTCTTAGCATTAAGTACTGCTTGTGTCTGAAATTTGAGCTCGATATAGTCAGATGGAAGAAACTTTTCTTTAAGATATCTTTCGGCGTTTAGGTCGTCAACAAAATACTCGTAAAGAAACTTTAGGTATAGTTCATATGGTGAAATAGAGTTGTTTGCCCAAGTTTCCAACTCAATTACACTAACAAGGTCCTGAGTTACGTTAACTGCGTTTTTCCATAATTCATTGAATTTCTTAAGTGCAAATTTGTAGTCCCTAGGGTTTGTAAGCTCAACATTAAATTCAAGATGATCAACAAGTCCTGAATAAGAAAGATTGCTTGAACCTGTAATAACACGACCGATATCCCTATCACCTTCTTTAAATGTTACGATGTAAACCTTAGCGTGAAGCTTCCTTTCTGGGTATACTTTTACTTCTAATTTACCTTCTTTTATCAAATTTATGAAATCCTTAATACCTTCCTCGACCTGTTTATTGTCTTCTGAGTCTTCAAATTCGTTTTTCACGGCAGTTGAAAAAACGTTTTTAATTTGCTTATCTGATAATTCTTCGTATTCATTGTTAGTTTTTATCTCGTTAAATTGCTTCAATATTGTGTAAGTTTCAGGAGAAACGCCTAAACCAACCAAGATTCTAATTTTTTCAGCCTTCTTTAATTCTTCCTTTATTAGATGAAAGCCACTAATGTAAAAGTAACCAGTGAGGCAATCAAACGCTTTGCAGTCATTAATGAGAGTTTTTAATCTTTGAGATAAAGTTCTTCCTTCTTCGTTAGTAATAAAACTCAAATCATTTTCCATTATAAACTCCTAAGTGTTAGGATTTTTCTCCATTTTCCTTCCTTTTGATACTATTATATGTCATACTAAAAAAACAAAAATATTTTTTGTAGGCAAAAATTAAACATATATTTAGAAATCAATCAAGACGCTGTCAAAAACAAAAATCTTTAACTTTTTATCTAGCCAAATTTTAAATAGATATTACTAAAAGATCAGTTAAAGTAATGGAAGACCATTTAAAGAGTATACGCTATAATCTATGCAGACTATAAAGAGACAAAAAAGCTCTATAGAGAAATTAATTGAAAGTTCTCTTACAGAAAATTAGGACTTTACTATACAAGTAATTAGTATATATTAGAATTCGAGTTAAAAAATATATATAAATAAAAATTGGCTCCCCGTGTAGGACTCGAACCTACAACCTAGTGGTTAACAGCCACCCGCTCTGCCGGTTGAGCTAACGGGGAACCCGTCTTCGCTATATAGAATAATCAAATTTAATTTTTTGTCAAGAGGCTGAAGCCTTTTTCTGAAGTACTGGACAGAATAACGGAATGTTGATACCACAACCAAAACAATTCCCGTTTCTACAGTCCTCAGTAATTACGCCGTTTAATGCGTTCTTGTACTCTTTTAGCAAGAAGCTTTTTGAAACACCCGAGTCTATATGGTCCCAGGGAAGTTTTTCATCTGTCGGGAAATCTTTCAAATACAAATTCATGT
>JAVZHQ010000006.1:0-7264 GCA_038998335.1 Candidatus Aenigmatarchaeota archaeon
CTTTCACTCTAAATGTTCCAAAACCAACTAATCTTACTTCCTCTCCCCTTTTCAGCGTATTTGTTATGACTTTAAATACTGCATCAATACACTTCCTAGCAACTGCTTGAGTAAGTCCTGCTTCTTGTGAGGTAGCCTTTATAAGTTCCTCCTTATTCATAGTCCACCTCCTTGGCCGTTGTTTTCTTAAACTTCTAATATAAAATTAGACCGAAAAATATAAAGGTTTAAATATAAAAAAAACAAATAGGAGGTACAGATATGAAATACAAAAAACTGTTAGCAGGTTTAGGAGGTTTTGCATTATGCGTTCAGCTTGTAGGCTGTGCAACTATTCCTGAAGCTATTGAATATAGAAACCTTTATACTAACTATAAAATGAGTGATACTATTTTTCTTGATGTTACCAAGAAGTCGAAGTATAAAAACATTTTTATTGACGTAAAGAATACCTCTCAACTTCAAGAAGTTGATCCAGAAGGTTTAAGACTAGCTATTGCTGAAAATTTAAGGGGTAAGGGATATAATGTTCTTCCAACACCTGATAATGCTGATTACATTCTTCAGGTAAATATTTTATATTTTGATTATTACAGAAAAACTGCAGCAAGGGAGGCTGCAGGTGAAGGAGCATTAGGAGGAGCAACTCTTGGTGCAGGGGTGGGCACTGGTGGAGGAAAAACTGAGGCATTGATACTTGCAGCACTTGGAGCAGGAGCTGGCTATGTTGGTGGTGCACTTGTTGGTTCAGCAATCAAAATCGAAACCTTTGCAGGAGTAGTTGACATTCAGATTCTGGAAAAAGCTGAAAATCCTGTTATAGGAAAACTTATAACTTCTGCTAAACAAGGTTCGGTAACTACTTTACAAACAGAACAAGCTATTCAAACAAATTATCAAACTTATAGAACCCAGCTTGCAGTTGTTGCTACTCAGACTAATTTGAAAAGGGATGAAGCTGCCAAAGAAGTAACTAACATGCTTGCAAAACAGATTGGTGGGATTTTTTAGATTTTTTAGACTCTAATTTCACTCTTTTCTAGTTTTTGAAGTGTAGAAAAACTATTTTGAGAAAACGATTTTTTCAATTTCCTCTTTTGCTTCTTTTAAAAGTTGCTTTCCCTTTTCTCTTGTCCTGTAAGACTCGTAAACAAGCTTAGCAATCTTTTGTTGAGCCAGCTCTGGTAAAATAGGGATCATCAAATTCTTAACTTGACCTAGTTTCCAGTGAAGTATTACTGAACCCCCAACGTCTCTTTCAACCTGTGATTTTCCAACAGTGGAATTTATACAAAGACATAGATATTCTGGATTAATATTCTTAACTCTTATTCGCAGAATACCACTTGAAACTATACCTCGAATCTGCTCTTTTACGAAATACGCAATCCCTGGAGTAGCGTCTTTTGTTAGCAGTATTTCGCCTTTGACAGGTTTGAACTCGTTTTCAAGGACCTCGTAGAGTTCCTCGCTTATAAACTTCTGATCTTTACTAACTAAACCGCTGACTGACAAGTTACTTACTCTAATAAAAGGTACTCCTTCATCTTGATAACTTTCACTGCCTACCTCAATTCCTTTTTTAACCGAAAGGATAAAATTTCTTAAAGGTTTTAACTCTGTCTTTTTGCTGATCCTTTCAATTATTTCGTCGTATTTTGGGTTAAAATATTCTGCGTCCATTCTGTAGACTGTGCTTACTTTAGAGAGATTGACTTTGTAAGAAAGCTTTCCTACTGGTTTAAAGTCTTTTAGACCTAACTCGGATAAAAGAAGAGCCTCGGCCTGGAGATAAAACTCTCGACTTTGTTCTAACAACCTGAAAGCATTCTTAACCTTTGCAGAAATAGTCTCCTGAAAAGAATTGTCAGGCATGTAGATAGGTATATTTAAAACGTCTTTCCAAGTAACTGCAGGATATTCTGTTGCAGTGGTATGTCTATCTAACAAACTTTTTACAAATTCAGTCTTAAAGTAAAGAAAAAGATACTCTGGAGTTACTTTCTGCGACTGTAGAATACAAAACCCTGAAGATGCAACTAGGTTGTCAGATTCCTTCCTTATCAAAACTACTGCATTTCGTGCAGGCCTTACGGTTGAGATTAATACGTCATTTTTTCTAACGATCCACTGTGCTCTGTCCGGAGCTTCAGCTCCAACAATCCTTGAAGTACTAAATTCTCCCGTAAGTAAATCTACATCCGAAATTTCGATGTAATTAAAGTACTCGTCTTCTTTTGGTACAAATCTTCTTTTTACGGGTATTGCAACTTTTTTCACGGGGACTGCATTTATAGAGTTCAGCTTTTCAATCAGAAAAAGATATTTTGGTTGATAATACTCGGCATCGAGTCTTCTTGCTCCTTCAAGTCCACACGATTTTACGACACTTACTACACTCATTACTCATTCCCTCCAAAAATCAAATTTTTGTTCCTTTGCAAATCTAATAAATGCCTCTGCGATTTCGTTTAAATCGTGGTCAATTATCAGGCGTTTGTACTCGTCTAAAACAAAAGAACCGTCAAGGTTCCTCTTATATCTGTACTCTCCTCGGTTGTCTTTAATGGGCTTTTCATTCACGGCCATAAATATAGGATAATCTACCTTTTTCATTATTTTTCCTTCTACCCAGAACTTTTTAAATTCTTTTTTAATTTTTTTGTCATTTAGAACCAACCATATTTGTCCGCCTAAAGTTCTTTGAAGGATTTCACGATGAAGTCTTTTTCTTTCTTTGTTTAGTTCTCTGATTTCTTTTCCTACTTCCCTTGCTTTTTGGATATCAACTTTTTTTAGCTCTGCTTTCTTTTTCTCAAGAACTTCAACAGTTTTCCTGTATTCACAAATTAACTCTTTCAGTGAAACTTTTTCCTCAGGAGAAACTTCTTTTTCTTCAAGTACATTTTCTTCTACTTCTATATTTTTACTTTCGGAGTTTTCTGTCTCTTCGGTTAAGAAAAAGTAACTCTCTAAGAATGCCCTTAGTTCCTCTGGCAGTTCTTCTTCATCTATTTGTGATTCCCAACTACAATTACGATAAATTCTTTGGAGTCTTTTGAAGTATTCTTCAAACTCACTTTCGTATTTAGCCTCAAGTTGGTAAATTTTTTCTTTTTCTTTATCCGAATATTTTTGCAAAAAAAGGATACTTGTTTTCGTTCCAGTATGCGGTTTAAATGTATTTTCGTGTAAGCCAACAACAGCCAAGATTCTTGCTTGTTTCATAATAAATCTTCGGATATATTCTGCACTCAAGTTATTAAACACACCCTGAGGTAAGATTATTGCCATTCTTCCTCCAGGGCGTAAAAAGTGCAGAGATCTTTCCAAGAAAAGAATATGTCTATCAATCTTGTTTACAAGCCTTCCTCCTTTTTTTGCTAAGTTGTATAGCTCTAAAACTTTTTCTTCCTTTACTGTTCCTGCGAAAGGAGGATTAGTCATTAAGACATCAAAGTCAAAATAAATAAAATTTTTTTGATTTTCTTCGTCTTCTTTTGGGTTCTCAAAGCGTAAAAGTCTCTCTCTTAAACCACCTTTAGTTGTATCGTCCCAAGTATGAGGTGCCAACGAATTTGCCTTGTAAATATGTGCTTTACCATCTCCAGCAATCAGATTTAATGCTTTTGCAATTTTTACTGCCTTTTCAGAAAAGTCTATGCCAAATGCTCTATTTTGTATAAAGTCTTTAGCTTTTTCTGGTAATTTATCGGTAACAGTTTTTCCACCAGCAATCCACAGCATTGAATGAAGAAGAAAACCACCGGAGCCGCATGCTGGATCAATTACTGTTTCATAGTATTTTGGATTAAGCATTTTTACTATCATGTTAACAACAGGTCTTGGTGTAAAAAATTGTCCCTCTTTTTTCTTTGAGACCTGCGGAACTAGGTATTCAAACGCTTCGTCAATTATTTGAAGATCAGAATTGAATAATTTTACTTTCTCGAGATGAGAAACACAAACTGTAAGGTGCTCAGCCCCCAGTTTAATTTTATCTGTTGGTTCAAAAATTCCTTTCCATTGTTCCTTAGCTTTTTCAAACAAATTCTCAATTGCTTCTTTTACTTGTTCTGGTTTTCTATCACCTACAAAAAATTCTAACTGATATTCCTCTTCGTGTATGCCTCTCCACTCGTCATAAAGTTTTGCGTAGATAAGCTTAAAAATTTCTTCAAACGGATCAACTCCTGCATTGCCCAGAACAAGTTCCTCTAAATCAACGATGATTTTTTTAAGTGTCGTCTTGCCTTTTTTTAGCTCGTCACATTCTTCCAGTTTTTTAAAACTCCAACGGTCTTTTAAAACATCTTCTAATGTTTCTGTTACTTTTGGAATACGTGGAAAAAAGGTAAAGAAATTTGGTTCTTCTCTGCGAATTATGACAATTTCGTCCCCATTTGACCAAACTCCTATTGGAGCCCCCGTGGCATTACAATAGCTTTCTAGTTGTTTTAACCCTTCTTTTCTTTTGGGTCTTTTAATTTCAAAAATGATAAACTTTCTCAAGTCTTTATCTGTCACAACAATATCAGCAAATCCTGTACGATTTGAACCAAAACGGATCGGTTCTTCAACTTTGATCTGTACTTTTGGATAGCCGTACTCGGAAATCACTCTATAAATAAACAACTGTCTTACTACTTCTTCAGGAGAAGCAAGTTTAACTTCGTTTCTGATTTGGCATTTGATAAAGAGTTTACCTTCTTTTTCTCCCATTAACTTTTCAATGTATTCTAATTCCTCGTTAGAAAACAGTGAAAGACCATGTTTCACTTCCTTTGTTGAAAATACTCTTTGTACCAACTGAGTTGTTCCTTGAATTTCCTTTTGATTCTCGTTCATAATTTTCCCTCCTTATAATCTTCCCTTTTTATTAAGATCTGCCAAACACTAAAGCATTCAGAAAATTCCTATTTTTGTATTTAGTATCTAAAAATATTTCAAAAAGTCAAATACTGTTGGAACCCCAGCAAAAAGATGTGTGAGGCAAACCTCTTCAAAGAAAAACCTGTCACAATATTTGATCAAGCTGGTTTAAAAATCTACCATAACGACTTCCTACAAGTTGACCTTTCTGAGTACAGGGAAAAAGTAAACTTGCTTGTAACTTCTCCTCCTTATAATGTTTCTATAAAATACGGATCTTTTGATGATAGTCTTGACTATGATACTTATCTTGAATTTACTGCCAAGTGGCTCGAAAAAGCGTTTTTGCTTATGGCTGACGACGGTAGAATCTGTGTTAATATTCCACTTGATAAAAATAAAAACGGTATAAAGCCTGTATATGCTGATTTCGTAAAAATAGCTCAAGATGTAGGATTTAAATACCAGTGTACTATAGTGTGGAATGAGCAGAATATTTCTAAAAGAACGGCCTGGGGTAGCTGGCTTTCGGCTACGGCTCCCTACGTTATAGCTCCCGTTGAAGTAATCGTAGTGATGTACAAGAAACAGTGGAAAAGACTTTCTAAAGGAGAAAGCACTATTTCCCGCGAAGAATTTATCAGCTGGACAAATGGAATGTGGAACTTCTCTGGAGAAAACAGAAAGAAAATAGGACACCCTTCTCCTTTCCCATTAGAACTGCCAAGAAGATGCATCAGACTTTTTTCCTTCAAAAACGACCTGGTTCTCGATCCGTTCCTTGGAAGCGGAACTACCCTTATAGCTGCCTTCAAGGAAGGTAGACAAGCAATAGGGGTAGAAATTGATAAATCTTACATAGAAATTGCTGTGAAAAGGATTAAAAATGTCATTATGGAAAAAGAGAATTTGTTCTTTCTTTTTAAAGGATAAATAATAAAATAGAGCTTAAGATAACGAACGTTTCTTTCTCCCTTCTTCACACTCTTCTTCCCTTCCACTGTAAGAGGTAAGTTAGACAATTAAGATAGAAAGTAGTTTTGAAATCTAAAAAATAAGTAAAAACTATTAAAACCACGTTTAAAGATGAAAAAGTTTGACAACAAAAACAATATCTATTGTTATATAGCAGATTTTCCTGAAAGGGTTATTGAAGAAATTAAAAGTAAAGATTGTGTGCTTAACAATCTTATCGAACCAATGCCTGACATAGATCCAGTTCGTCCTTTTATTGAATATCACTATTGGGCTGATTCGGAGTCAGTAAACGTTTTTCAAGTTGTAGGAACTGCTCACTCTGATTATCAAGGTATACCTTGGATTGAAATGTTACAAAAAGGAAAAAGAATGCCTCATAACCTTGAAATGCTCAAGAAAAATCCTCAATATTATTTTGAAGCTCGGAAAAAAGAACCTGCAATGCATTACACAAGAATCAATGACAAAATATTTATATCAGGAGAGGGTAATCACAGAACATCAATAGCAAAAGTTCTTTTTTTCTTCACGGGACATACTGTTTTACATGGAATAACTTTCGAAGAAATAAAAGTAGACACTAACTTGCTGACTAAAATAAAAACCTTAAAAAATATCCTACTACGCTCACTTCCTGGAATCGAGGTTGAAGTAATAAGAAAACTTGTAAAAAGAGAAGATACTGCAGGTTGGAAAAAAGATTAT
Source organism: Candidatus Aenigmatarchaeota archaeon (assembly GCA_038998335.1). GTDB lineage: Archaea > Aenigmatarchaeota > Aenigmatarchaeia > CG10238-14 > SCSR01 > JAVZHQ01. Next base: position 6,556 of record JAVZHQ010000006.1, read on the forward strand.
TATAAAATCACACTTAAAATTATTAACCACCACAAATTAAGAACCATCGAAATTGGAAAGAAAGAGGTTGAGGACTTTTTAGATGAACTGATCAAGTTTTCGCAAATGAACTTTATTAGACGTTTTTTTACCAGGTCTTTTCTCATAAAAGGAAAACTTAGAGAACTTTTATAAGGTGAATAAAATATGCGACGGAACAGATTTTACAAGTTTAACGTTATTAAATCCGGTTTGCCAAAATAAAGTCCTTGAAAGTAGCTGGGGTCGATGATTTGTTTACATCTGAAAAAATCTTCTTCCTTTTCTATTCCTTCAATATAAACCTTTGCCATATTATACCGAGATAAATCTCTTACAAGCTTAATTAGAGAGCTCACTATAACCCTCTTTTTTTGGCTGTAGTCAAAAGATTGTGAATTAAACATTTTCACGTATTCCTTAATTAAAGAAGGACTCAGCTTAAGCCCGCAAAAAGAAGACTTCAGTATAAGAGAAATGTTACTTCCTCCCTCTCCAAAGTCATCAAGAACTACTTTTATACCTTTACTGCTTAAAATATGGCTTAACTCAATTAAATCATCTTCTTTCCTTGTAGCATCGGAAAAGTTTTCTGTGATTTCAATAGTTAACCTTTTCTTAAGGTCTTTTTGAGAGAGCTCTTTTTCTATGTGGCGGAAATTATCAGAAAGATAAAGTGGAGAAAAATTGA
>JAVZHQ010000007.1:0-7257 GCA_038998335.1 Candidatus Aenigmatarchaeota archaeon
TCAAAAATTTATATTCAAGCATTGTATTCATTCTTGCAAAAGGGTCTTTGGAAAATTCTTTGAGATTTTTAACTGACGTAAAAACTTCATCAACGCAGGAATCATCCATCGAAATTGAGTATCTCTTTTCGTAAATCTTCTTAATTTCTTTGAGTAATATTAGCATTTTCTGCTCGATTTCTGTGTTTTTAATAGAAACTCCTTCGAAGTATTCTGAATTATATTTTTTCTTTTCGTCATTAAATAATTCAATAAATTCTTTAAGACTCAAATAACCCAAAAGCTGGATTCTGTTTCTGTTTATGGCGTTGTAGAAAAGATTCCTTAGGTAAGAAGGATAATTTTTAGAGAAAAAGACTTCTTTCGATAGCAAGTAAAATTTATCAACAAACAAAACAACATTGTTATCATTATCGATTACATAGGAAAGGAATTCTCTTAAAGAACGCTCACTTGAAGTTAAGCTTTTTGAAATAATAAGATCCACGTCAACAGGTATAATTTTCCTTTTAGGCGTTGAACCCATGCTTTCCTTTGTTTCTGAATTTTCATCAACTTGAAAAGTTTCCATTAGTTTTTTTGCAATTAACATAGATTCTGTACGATAAAAACTTTCGTTTTCTTCTTCGTCGCTAAATATTAGACAGTGACCTCTTGAGCTTTTGAGTAGTATAGACATGATATCAACTAGAATTCCAGGGTTATCTTTTTCCACAACGGATTCAAAAAGTTCAGCTGGCAATGTAATCTGCTTTCCAAAGTTTTCTTCAAAATAATCGACTATGTTGCTCGTAAGCATACTAGTCGCCTTTCTCACTAAGCCTCTAATTGCTTAGGGCTGGGTATTTGTAGTCCGCCTTTTTGCTTTCCCAATCCCAGCTGGCGGAATTTTGGGAAAGCGTAGCAAAATTTTTTAAAACATAATTACATTTGTATTTGAAAACTTTGTTGCCGAAGTAAATTAAATACTATCTATGTGTTTGTAGTTGAGGATATAGCCCCATATTAACGTAGCAGTTTGAGTAAGGGAATAAAGCTAATGGATAAAGTTAATTAAAGAGCTAGTATATTTGCCCGAATATTTCAAAAATAATTCTAAAAGGATTACAAAGTAAAGGAAATAAATATTTAGAAATATGGGGCGGTGTTTTTATGACGCTATTATATTATACAAAAAAATTAAAAAAAACAAAACATACCAAAAATAGACTGGTTAAATTTAACTCACTTTGTTGGATTAAAAAAATTTGTATAATTTAGTTTAAGGAGGTCATATGTTTGAAGCAACTGTTGAAAATGGTGGTTTCGTAAGGCTCTTGAATGAGATGATTTTGCTTGAATTAAGTAGTGAAAGATTGGAAGATACTACGGATAGGTGTTTAACTGAAATGCAAAATTTAATCAAAAGAAGGGAAGAAATGCTCGAAGAACTACTAAGAAAACTCAACATTTATTGAAGCTAAACATGTTGAAAATGAAGCACGGTAATGAGGGATCAGATAAAGATGGAAAATAAACTTGAGAATGTAAGAAAATCTTTGTATAAAATAATCAATATGACAATCGATGAACTCTTTAATCTAATCCTACAAAGCGGCAAAGAGAGCTGCTTTGTTCTTTTAAAGCTTGATGAAAATTTTAAATTACCAGAAAAATATAAACCATTAGAATACAGGGATATTTTCATAATAGGGGATTTTAAGGGAGAAGAATTTGGTCGCGAATACAGAAAATTCTTTCATAAGGCTTGCTGTATTGGAATTTTTGATAATATAAGTGAAATAAAGAAAAAAGACAGGAATAAAGATAGGGAGTTTAGAGAAAAGGCTATTGAGACAATAGTCGAAAACACGATGCGTGTGCTAAGAAGATTGATAGAATTTAATGATAAAGACTAATTAAAGCTTTTTGAGGAACTTTGAAAAAGTCTGGTGTATCAATTCCGCTCTAAGAACTGCTAATTGAGATTTAAAATCGTTTTGAAGAGTCGTGTATTTTTGGTCGAACTTGATTTGAGCGTTCCTATTTTGTTATTTGCATAGTCTTAATTATCGTTTTTTCTCAACATGATTACGAATATTAAGTTAGTTAAAGACTTGTCAATATTTTCTTTTCTGTTGAATATTTTATCGTAATTTTTCCGTACTTTTGAACTCACAAGATATTAACTTGAATTTTGAAGAGAGTTTATTGTTAGGGCGAATACTTTTCAATTTCATTGGCTCATATAATCCAAAAGTTGTTCCAGAGATCATAAACAGTAGAACTATGCTTTCCTTAAAATTTGTTGCTGAATCGCTTGGCTTTGAAGTACAATGGGATAGAACGACTAAAACAATTACTCTAACTTATGTTGAATATCTTTGCGCGCCATGCAAATGATTTATTTTTCAAATTCTTCTTCGCTACATGTATCTTTTCGTTTCTTGCTTTAGTTACTATCTTTGTCCTAATGACATCTTTGCCAACTAAGAGGTTATAACTAGTTGGATTTTCGCACACATTGAAAAAAATACATTTATTTTGCACATAGACACTCCTATAATCAACAAGAATGAGGATTGTAGTATAAAACTTTCGTTGATCCTAGAGGGTTTGTAGAAAAATATTTCCAAGTAAAAGGTTAATAATGCTATTTTAAGACAAAAGAACAACGAAGTATATTTTAATCTAATGTTTAAGGGGATTTTTAATAACTATCATAAAAAAGATCATTAAAAAAGATTTGTCTGTTTGTAAACACTAAAATTTATCAAAAAATGCTCTAAATTCAACGAAAATTGTTAGAGTAGTATCAAAATTACTATCCTCAACTTTTTTATGCCTATTTTTGATAGGTGGTTCGTTTGTACGGCGTGAGAATAGAGCGTTAGTCTTGGTTAGAGCGTATTATTTTATGTTTTTACCTACCTAACAAACCTCTCTTTCTAAGGAGCCTTTTGACAAAATCCTCACAATCGCTTGAATGAGCTACAATCAAAAATCCCTTTTTGTGTTTTGACTTCAAAGTTCAAACCGGAATCTTGCCTTCAAAACGAGCTCTTTTAGAAATATCTTAGTACAACTTATATAGAGAAATCATTTCTGTACTTGCATTCGACAAAAATTGTTTTTAATTACATCACTGCGAGTTTGCTTATCGTTACCTCCAGCAAGAGGATTACTTGTGCTTCCAAAAAAAGAAATAACAACTATTTCAAAAGATTTTTACGTTTTGTTAGCACATTAAGTTCTTTTTACTCTTTATAAACAAACTAAGACCAAGCAAAATTAAAAACCTTGTTATCACTGACCCTCTCCAATATGTTTTTGCACAGCTTCTACAAAGCGCTTTTCTATAACGGGAAAGACAGTATAACCAAAATGAGGAGAAAGATCTGCACCGTTAAAAACGCTCTCAAATCTGTTTCTCTTCATTTGCCTCTCTTCTAAAAGCGGTTTAAAAAGAGAGAAAACCTTTGAATTAACGACGCATTGGAGAATAGATTTGAAAGTATTTCTGTAAATTGTATCGTGAAACCCAACAGTGGATAAAAAGAAAGAAAAAGCATAGGAACTTACAAGAGATTCTTCTTCGCTTTCTATAAATCTATCTGCAAATTTCAACATCGCGTACAAGTCTAAAACCTCATCGAGCTCTTTTTTAGCGTAATATACTCCTTATACCAGAGAGACTCTTAACTAGCTTAAGAAGAATCAACAAAAGAAAGATTTGATGCGGAAACACGAATCTCCTTACCGTCTCTTAGAAGGTAAAGGCTATCGCTATCGTCTGTATAGATAAATGGAAGAGCAAAAAAAGACATATAAGGAAAAACAAGAATGTAAAGATAATAGGAAGAAAACAGGTTCGCAAAAAAACTTTGGAACGAATACGCATTTTTAATTAACTCGTCAACTCCAAGAACCATTCTCTCCATAAATTTATTATACAAAGAACAAAAAATTTCTTAAAACTCAAGTGTGCTTACGTTTTTTAAATACAAGATTTACTTTTGACACTTTTGCATTATGTACAAAGGTAAAAATATGAGTGCAAAGTTGACACTTTTTGACTGCCACATGTACTTACGGTGGACACAAAAGAATTTAAAAAGTTTGCAATCGTTTATTCTATTTTTGAAAAGTTTTCTTTGCAAGGTGCAAAACTCCAAAAAATTATGGTTGAGGTGTTTAATTAGTTGCAAATTACTTCTTACATCTGCGTTGTCTTTGAACAGAGATTCCAAGACAGCTTTATCGACAGAAGATATAACTCTTTCTGCGTATATTGTGTTGTATTTGATTCCGCAGCAAAACCTCACGATACTTATTGAAACTAGCATTTATGCGTTTCACAAGCAAAGAGAAGATAACCATGGAATATTCCAAATAAGTAACTTGGGGGGTCTTCAATAAAAGTATTCAAAGTGAAAAAAATTGCCTGCCGTTCTCTCAAAGGAACCGGTGTCAATTCTGGATTGAGGCTTATATATGCATACTGTGAAAAAGATGACACTATCTATCTAATTGAAATTTATCATAAAAATATAAAGAACAATCAAGATCGCGATAGAATAAAAAATTTAATAAAAAAATTGTCGACTGTTAACTACAACAAAAAACTAATTTTGTTGTAAATTTTTTGCAAGTTTTTCGAAAAAATGTCCAATTTTTTGATAAAAAACTATTGCAATTTACAACATTTCTTTTAAAATAATGTTGTGGATAGTAACATAGTTCCGTACAAATACAATAGAAATCTACAAGTAGTTGAAGGGGAGACTGTATACCACCTTACGCCTGAAGAGCTTGACCGCTTAACTCTTGCTTTCGACAACTATTACTACGAAGATATAAATGTGCCCTCTAAAAGAAAGGTAAGAGCAGGACAAAGAGGAAGATACAGAATGGTCTTTCTTTTTATGAGGTGGACTGGGGCAAGGATTTCAGAAATTCTTTCAATTGATGAGAAAAGAGATTTAGATCTGAGAAATGCCGAGGTTACTCTTCTTACACTTAAGAGGCACTCAAGAAAGAAGAAAAGGATGAAAAGAGTTGTTCCTATTCCTGAAAAACTTGTATCGGAATACCTCATGTTTGTAAACACGCACCCTAATCTTGCAGGAAAAGTTTTCAAAGTAAACCGTTCAAACTTCTTTAGAGTCTTTAAATTGCTTGCAAAGAAAGCAGGTATTTCCGAAGAGATTGCTCATCCTCACGTTTTAAGACACACAAGAGCAATAGAGCTTCTTAGAAGTGGTGTTCCTGTTACAATTGTCCAAAGCTTACTTGGGCATGCAAGCCTTTCAACAACTGCAATATACCTGCGATACTCAGCAACGGAAACGAAGCAGATACTTAAGGATAGGGGGGTAATATAAAAGGTGGTAGGAATAAAAAGTACATGTTTGTTGACAGAATTGAGAAGGTGAGTGGTAAAAAGATCGCGGTTGTTGAAGTAGATATTGGAAAAACAATAGATATGCCCGTTGAACTATTTGATGGAAGAGTGAAGGAAGGAGACGCAATTTTTCAAGATGAAAATGGCAAATGGCGCATAGATAGAGAGTACACAAAAAAGAGAAAGAAATACATAGATAAATTAATGGACGAACTGTTTGAGGAGGGGGACGATGAGAAGTAAATTCAAACGATTGTTTATCGTTGTTTTGCTAGTTTTCGCATTAGTTATCATCCCAAATTTAAGAGTTAATAGCGCTACAAATCTTTCCGTACACTTTATAAATGTTGGTGAAGGTCTTTCCGTACTTGTTAAATTCCCAGATGGGAAAACCATGCTCTACGATTCAGGACCTTACAGTCAGAAACAAACAGTTGTAAACTACATAAAAAATCAAGGCGTTAAGAAAATTGACTTCCTTGTATTCAGTCATCCTGACGCAGATCACGATAATGTCCGCAGGATGCTCTCCTTTCTGAAGGAGAGAGGAATGCAGACTTGATAGATATTTTTGCCCTATATTTTTGTATGGTTTAGTTGACAGTAAAAGGCAAGTTGATTGTGGATTAAAAACAAAAGATAACGTTGCTTGAAACTATGGAATTGGTTAATCAGGTGAGGAATTTTCTTTCAGAAATAGCTTTCAGAGAAAATGTTATAAACAAGGTTAAACTTCAAAAAATAAGCTATAAGGATATCAGAGAGAAGTTTTTAGTTCCAGCGCAACATGTAGTTAGGGCAATAGCAAGTGTGTGTAATGCTAACAAAACAAGAAAAGAGATAGATGGGAAAGAAAAAATAGAGTTTAAACCTTATGCAAGTATAGATTTAGACCAAAGGCTTGTTTCTTTCAAAGGAATATTTCAGGAATTTCTATGGTGGAGAAGAAATAATTAAAAAGCGGTTGCATAATAGAGAAAAGAGAAGAGAGCTTCAAAAGAATCTTGCGGAGAATAAAGAAAGAAACAAGACACAAGATCAGTGAGGAAAGTACTCAAAAGGATAAGAAGAAAAGAGAGAAACTTTGTCAAAACCAAAAGCTATAAAGTTGCAAAGGATATAGTTTTGTTTGCAAAGGCACTATCTCTTGACATGGCTATGGAAGACCTTAAAGGCATAAGAGAGAGGATAACGGCAAAAGGTAGACAAAACCGCTATCTTTTGCACTTATGGAATTTCGGGTTTTTGCGAAATCTTATTTCCTATAAGGCAAAACTCTATGGAGTACCAGTTGTTTTTGTAGAACCACAAAGCACATCAAGAACATGTCCTATATGCAAACATGCCTCAAAAAGTAATAGGAAAAATCAAGAAAAATTGAAATGTGAGTTTTGTAGATTTGAGGAACATGCAGATCTTGTAGGTGCAGTTAATATAGCTTTTAAAGGGTTCCAGTCAACCAACCTTATGCCCTCAAATAGGGCTAGCTCGTCATTTTAATGAGGAGTAGTTGACAGACAAAGTTAACGATTGATTTCAATTTTGTTAACGTAGTCTTCTTTTAATAAATCTCTAATTTCGCCTTTTGCGGAGAAATATATAATTTGCCAGCCTAATTTAGATATTTGCTTTAGAACTTCGATTTGTTTGTTTAATCTGTTGGGGTCTGCTTTGATGAAAGGGTCGTCCATTATAAAAAATCCTTGCTCTCCCTTTAAGAGTTTTTCTCCAAGTGCAACACGAATAGAAAAGTATAATTGATCGTATGCGCCACCAGATAATTTGTCTGCTTCTAATACCTTCCCGTCTACTCGTCTTACTTCAATTTTTTCTGTTTCTTGATTGAAAATTACTTCTTCGTAAAAATGGTCCGT
>JAVZHQ010000008.1:0-6731 GCA_038998335.1 Candidatus Aenigmatarchaeota archaeon
ATATTCTGCAAAGTTTTAAAAATTCTTCTTCAAATTTTTCTTTCATTCTTTCATCTTCAATTTGAGAAAGAAACACATTTATCCCAGCAACTGAGAAAGAAACATATAGTTCGTCTTTTTCGTAAGAAACGTTAAAATCCTCAAGCTCGTAAAAGTCCTTATAAGTAACTACACTGAAACCAGCTTCTTTAAAGTTAGCTAAAGCCTCACGACAGTAGGGATAATAAAGAATTTCGGATATTTCAATCTTTTTATCAAACATCCTTTTAAAAAGTTCAGTCCCAAGATCGTAAAGAGGAAAATAAGTCCACTTAAGCCCCTGGTGAACAAAAAAGTAGCCACCTTGATTAAGAAAAGAGTATATAAGTTTAACACAATTAAACCAACTTCCATCCTTCAAAGACAGCCAGTGAAGAAAATTAGAAGTAACAACAATATCTACAGGTTTTCCGTCTAAGTCTTCTATGGTGGTATTTAGAATGTTTTTATTTATGCATCTAGCATTTGGTATAAACTTTGAGGTGTGTTCCAGGAAGTATTTGTTTATATCGATAAGGTATAACCTTTGTGGGGAAAATGTTTTATTTAATTTTTCAGCTAAGTATCCGTCGCCGACTCCTATTTCTACAATAGAGTCCACGTTGTTTCTGTCTTTAAGTATGTTATAAATAAACTTCAGAAACTTTTGATTTTGCTTGAATTGGACTTTAGAAAGTTTTACGTAGTCAGGTTTAAAGTCTATTTCTCTTAAAGTTTTTTTCATAGTTTCACCCTCAAAATTAAATTTTAGATATAGCTTAGCCAAAAAGCTTAATAGGAAATTATGTAAAATTATTGTAAACTTTTGACATCAAATTGTGAATGTTTCTCAGTGATCTTTCTAATAAGTTGAAAATTCTTTTAAACCTGTTTCTTGTAAAAAAGTTTCCCAATCTTCTTTAGTATATTTAAGTTGATTAATCTTAACCAGATATCTAGGCTCTCTGACCTTTCCTAGATAAGGCAAAGTTTCTCCTTCTTTAACGGGTATATAATCCGAGGTTTTGAAATATCCGCAAACAAATCCTTTTAGTTTTGTCGTTATTTCTCCACATTTATATTCTTTCACTCTTTCCCTTATTTTTTTCAAGTAATCCTGAAATTTTTTGTCTGAGTTTGGAATTTTTTGACCCGCAAAGTTAAGCAGACTTAGAAACCCACAGACTTCGATGAAGAACTGAAGAATCGGATGGCGAGGAACAGAACACTTTACCGCAATACCATAATCGTAACCTTGATCAGCTTCTGCCCAAATTCCTTCCAAGGTAGGAGAGGTTTTTATACTTACTTTTTTCTTCGCATTTATGATGTCATTCTTGTGTTTTCGTATTTGGGTAGAAATTTCCCAATCTAGTTCTATTTCAATTGAAAACTTTTCTTTAAAAAACTTCCTGACTATTATTTCGCCTAATTTTCCAGTGAACTGATCTGCTAATATAGCTTCAAAAGTTCTTCTTCTCTCTCTAAATCCTTTCTGAGTCACAGTTGCTTTTGTACCTCCTTCAAACATTTGGTAAGTGATCTCAATGCAAAATATCAATAATCTAATCAGATCCTCGTCATCCATGTTTAAAATCACAGTATTTGGTATCAATTTTTTTCTTAGCCATTTTAAAATACTCTCTTTCCTTACCTTTACCTCATCTGTCGTGTTTTGATCTACAATCTCTCCAGATCTACATGCTGAAAGAATTAGTCCACTTAGTTCATCTATGGTAAAAGCTATTCCGCTTTCTTTTTCAAGGCCTTCTTTAAGACAATTAATATGTGTTTTCTTATTTTCCTTAAAAAGAGCTGGACTTTTCAACTCTTCTTTTGAAACAAGCCAAATATCAAAATTCACCTTTTCAATACAACCAAATGTTCAGTTTTAATTCTACTATCCTCCATTCCAGTTGCTGGATTAAGCTTTGTCTCAAACATTACACGAGATAAGATTTTGTCTATATAAGTGATCTCATGTTTCCATCCAAATTTCTCAAGATGTTCAACGATAATATCATCTATAGGAATAGAATTTCCTCTTATTTTTGCTGGACCAACAAAAATACACATATAATTTCTAACCCTTTCTCCTAAAGTCTGAAAAGCGTATAAAATTCCTTTGAAATAGTTTTCGTAAAGATTCTTCAGATGATTTTCTTTTATTTTCTTCCAAAATTCATGGTATTTCTTTGAAAAAATTTCAATGTCATTCACCTTTCTATACGGTATTTCTTTTCTCTGTAGACTTTTGATATATTCCTCATCGTATCCTAGCCAGAAAAGTTCTAATTTTGTAGAGCGTATATATTCTTGGGCCTGAAGATATGGAGGGGAGGTAATCAAAATATCTACAAAATCTTCAAGCTGCGTTTCTAATACATCTATTCCACCTTTGACTTTGAAGTTTACTGGCTTTGGACCGAGTTTTTCATATTCACACAATTTATCAAAAAGTTTTAATACCTCGTTTTTAAACATCTCGTAGAATTTTCCTTTCCAGTTCCCTTTAAGCAAACTTTCCACTTTTTCCTTGGAATAACTGGATTTGTATAACTTATGCGTTTTTTCGTCGCTCCAGCTGAAATACCGTGTAACTTTTAAAAGAGGAACTAAAAAGAAGTATTTAACCTTTTCAGGTAAAGAATGCACAAATCCCCAACTTCTTGAAAGAACCAAAAGAAATTCCTCAGGAAACCAATAGTTTAAATTACCCCACTTAGGAACAAATTCTTTTTGTGAATTTCTAATTTCTCCTAACAAATTTATCAAATCTTTAAATTTAATAGCCGATCTGTCAAGCAAAGCTGTCTTATGGATAGTTTCTATTAGCGGATTTAAGTCCCAAAGTTCGTAATCACATCCATACACCCTTGCAACCAAACCCACTGTGCCATACCCAGCAAAAGGATCAAACACTTTTATATTAGAGTTACTATACTTTTTTATAACAAAAGCAATCACTTGAGGAATAAACTTTGCAGGATATTTGTATAATGCAAACACCCCGTAAGTAGTAGACGAAATTTCAGGAATACTGTTTCTAAATAGTATAGGGATCTTTTTTTCGCTATCAAATTTTTCACTCAGACCTAAGCTATGGTAAATCATAAACTTCTAGAATTTTATGTGAAAAATTAGCTTAAGTCAAGATAGATGCACTCTAGAACGAAAAAATTTTCTGAAAGAACTCAGGACCATCCTCCAGGAGCAGTCCTACGTTAATAATTTTGCTTAAATTAAACTTTAGAAAGTCTTATGTAATCAGGTTTAAAACTTACTTTTGTTGTACTTCTTCTCATAGCTTTACCCCAGAAATTTAATTTCGTCCATAAATTTTATTTTAGAACATACCTGAAGTATTAGACCGAAACTTCCATAGAATTCCCTTCGATTTCTTTGATTTTAAAAATTTTAACTAAGTATGACAGTGAACAAAACAAAACTTAAATTTTTTAACCTTGACAATTTTAAAGAAATAGCACAGAGAGTAATACACCTGTTTATTCTCTTCTTCTGCATGCTTCTTTCTGCATAGTTCCCCCTTTTATAGAAATTTATTCCTACCACTGCAGGGGTTTAGGAAGTCCCTGTAGTATAAATTAGCTTTTAGGACTTCCAAGGCAGCACTATTACAGCCCTTTAGTCTCTCAAGGTGCCTTTTTATTAGCACCTCAAGAACTTTCTTTTTCGCAGTGGTAGGTCTTAACCCCAAGAGAGACGCTCTCTTGAGTATATTCTTGGCTGAGTTTACCTGTGCGTTCGCTTTCTTTCCACACAACCTACACTCAAACTTCTCTGTGCTTTTCCTATTGCTTTTGTCTATATATCCACAACTACTGCACTCCTGCGATGTATAAGCTGGATTTATCTCTATAACCTCTATACCGTATATCTCCTCTAATCTCTTGAGTTTCTCCTTTATATACCTCTTGCCAAAGTTCTGTATTAGCCTGTTTAACCTCTTTGATAACTCTGGACTCCTAAAATTTAATTTCTCTACCACTATCCTCTTTGGTCTCTCTGTTTCTATCAATCTGTTTATGTGCCTGTTTATTTCATTCTTTAAAAACTCCCTAAATCTCCTCACAAGTTCTTTGTATTTCTTGTCCTTAGAGGGTTTTAGTCCCTTTCTCTGAAGTTCTGCCATCCTTTTGCTTATCTTCTGGTCATAACTTTTCAAAAACTCAAAAAATTTCCTCCCTATCAGATCTCCTTTGCTTGTTGCTACCAAAGGGTTCAGTCCTATATCTATGCCTATGCTTCCCGTCGCTGGTATGTATTTGTCTTTTTTATCCTTTATTTCTTTGACAAGCTTTACCTTTAGTTTCCCATCCTCTTCTATAATTTGGTAAAAGTTTAGATACTCTCCTTCAAGTCCTTCTAAATATCTGTTTGCTTTCAAAGGAACATAAACTGGTTTCCTCTTGTCAAGAGTGGATACTTTTAGCCAGTAGTCAAAACTTTTACTATGTGTGTTTTTCTCAAGCACCGCAACTTTCTGGTCTAAATGCATTGCTATATGCTTAAAGGATGGCTTTCTCCATCTGTGGAATATGTGCTTGAATATCTTTCTTGCAAGTTTTATATCCTCTTGGTTTATCCATTCCCTTGGCGGTGTTTTCAAAAACCAGCCCTTGAAACTGTTAATGTATAGCAAAGCCTTTTTCCTCTCTTGTGGTAAATTTGAGTTGATGACTATTTGTCTGAAGTAGTTTGCAAGATTAGAAGTCCAGCTTTCAAGGACAGAAACCACTTGCCATAGACAAGTTTGTTTGTATCTTTCAGACAGTTTGCTTTGTATGTGCTTTAGGCTAACATATCTGTCAAACTTGCCTTTTGAGAAGAATATATTCCATTGGGCTTTTGCTATTTGACCTGCGGTTTTTCTGTATTCTTTGACTAAAGCATGTAGTTTATTTTGCTTGCCAATGTTGGCATATTGAGGACATTCTCCGACTGCTATTGGCTTACTCTTCATTTTCTGTTATCTCCTTTATTATTTTTCTGTTTTCCTTTTAGCCCTGCGAAGTCCATAAAGTCTTGCAGAAAAACTATAGATAACCGCTACAAAGTCTTGTATTAGGTCTTCCTTTCATCTTCTGCACAATTAACTACCTCTATAGTTTTTCCTTGTTCTTCTGCCAGCAAAACAAGGTAGTTAAAACCAAACCTTGTAAGCCTATCTTTATGTTCTACAAGCAAAATGTTGTAATCTCTTTGTTTTTTTAAGGAGATTAATCAGCTTTGGTCTTACATCATTAACTCCAGAACCTACTTCTTTGACTATGTGTTGAATTCTATATCCCTTTGCCATAGCATAGTCTTGAAGTTTTTGGGCTTGTCTTTCAAGATTGTCCTTATCCCCCCATTTGATACTCTGCAATATATTGCGACCACCTTTTCCTTTTGACCTATTTTATCTACCTGTTCTGTCTCTTCTACTATGATAGTTCCAGTAGGTAGTCTATAAGCATTAGGTATTTTGCCCTCTTTGAATAGTTGCCAAGCCCTTCTATAACTTATACCTACCTTTTTAGCCCATTGTGAAAGTTTCATGTAAGAAAACATAAACCAAACCCTTTAAAGTATTGTCAGCACTTTTTAAAACCAGGTTCCTTTTTGAAGACAAAAGAATAATCCTTGTAGAAGATAGGCTATCAGATTTTTTTAATTTAACTGTAATAAAAAAACTATAAGGAGGTGCAGCTATGAGTAAAGTTAAAACAGTTGCCAAAGCTGTAGGAATTACTGGTTTACTTGCTTCAGGTGCTGTAGCTATTACAGCACCTTCACAGGGGAGTTTTGCTTATGATCTTTATGACATTGTAATTGAAAAACTTCTTAAAGGGCCTGCTGGATTTGTAGCTGGGTGTGGAGCAGTAATTTACGGAGCTGCATCACTTATCATGGGAAGAATTTTACCTGCTGTTTTAGGAATTACTGGCGGTGCATTGTTAATTAAAGCCGACTCTATTGCACAGTCTCTTGGATTATTGTTCTAATCAGTTAAAAAGGTAGAGGGGTTAATCCCCTCTACTCTTTCTTGACTTTGCTTTTGTCTCTTTTATAATTCTAATTTATAATTCTAATATATTATATAAAAAGAGATCCAAAGAGGGGCAGTATGGACGAGAAGGAGAGGGAGGAGTTTAGGAAGGGAAAGAAGAGACTTTTTTTCTGGCTGAAATTTTCACCGATAACAATCTTAATCGGAAGTATATTCACCTTCATGTTCATTAGCGGTACGATTTTACTAGCCTCAAATGTTGAAAGTTTAGGGGCTCTTCTCGCCCTTACTGGGTTTGCTGGAGTGTTAGGAGTTATAATATTAGGTGCAATATATGAGTTTCGTATATATTACTTCTTTGTAAGATCCCTTGAAAAAGTAGACAAAAAACTTGACTTAACTCCTGACGATTTAGCTAATATAGTTAAACGTCTAAAAGAGAGTCCAGAGTCTTTAGCTCCAAGGTTAATAGATGCAATAGAAAAGTTAGAAACGAAAAAGCAAAACTAGTATAAGCTAACCTGCTACTGTCTCAAATTAAGTACATACAAAAACATTCCTTCTAATCTTAGCAGGTTATCTCGATTTAATTCAACTTTGACAATCTCTTCTGCAAAGTTGCTGTTATTTCTTTTGAAAAAAAGATACAAATTAGGATTTTTCAAGAGAGAGGAGAAAACTTTGCTTTCAAGAATTATAC
>JAVZHQ010000009.1:0-5963 GCA_038998335.1 Candidatus Aenigmatarchaeota archaeon
TCAAAAGACTATAGTAATTTCAAGAAACTTAGACCCCTTGACATAGTAAGATACGTTCGTTTTTATCTTGGTAAAAAGGGAGAAGCAATACCTTTAAAACTGGTTCCTTTTCTTCTTAAGGAGGCAAGAAGAGTAAAGGCAAACATTGTTTCAAGGATGCATTATTATATGGAAAAAGAAAAACTGTTTTTGAGTGAAGAGGAAGCTTTTTCAAGGATAAAAAGGGATTTGTCTTACAAAAAGAAGTTTAAGGAAGAAAACGTAGTTGAAGAATTGGAAAACGATCTTTCTTACTTTGTGAAGGCTCACAGAGGCAAAAGAAGATTTAGGAAGGAGCTGAATCAACCGAAAGAGGAAGAAGACTTCTTTTTAGGCTATCCTGTTATTTAACCACAAATTTACAAGTAGTCTCCATTTTCTATAAGGTGGAGACGACTTGTAGACTTGACAAACATATTCAGTGTTGGTATATTATTATATAACTATGAAGCGAAGGAAATTAGATAGCAATAAACAATTCAGTTTTTCTGTTATGTTATCATCTTATATTGGTAGTCAAATATAGAAAGAAAGTAACTACTAAAATTACAGGGGAGAGGCTTAGAGAGATTTTTCAATATATTGGGAAAAGTTGTTATGTAGAAATTGAGGAATGGAATTTTGAACCAGACCATATACACATACTGTTTAGGACAAGACTAAGCATTTATTTTTCTAAGTTTATCAATGCCTACAAGAGTGTATCGTCGAAGTTAATCAAAAAAGAGTTTCCAGAAATAAAGAAAGAACTTTGGAAGGAATACTTTCGGAGTAGAAGTTATTGTTTTTTAACCTCAGGTGGGTTACAAGAAAACTATGTTAAAAGCATACAAACACAGGATATATCCAAACAAAAAGCAAAAAGAGTTAATGGAGAAAACTTTTGGTTGTGTAAGGTTCTACTGGAATAAGGCGTTGGAAATTAAATTAAGTATTTTCAAAGAAAATATAGGAAAGCCAAAAGAAGAGAGAAAGTCTATTCCTCAGGTATTACCAGTCTGTTTAAAAAAGGATTATTCATTTTTTAGAGAAGTAGATAGCCTTGCTTTAGCTAATGCAGGCATTATAGGCTTTCTTTGCTGGCTTCTTACTTCTGAAGTGGCAAAGCTTTATCCCCAGGGAAGGCTTTCTCTTGAAGAGCTTGCCTGGGAACTTAAAACTTGTGATACGGAGTAGAAGCTCCTTTTGAAACTTTGTAGAGCAAGAATTCAGATATTTAAAGGATTATTAAGAATAAATCGCTTTGCAATGAAAGAAAAAGTTTAATTATCATAAATATTATTGTGCTTTAATAACCGCTGTAAGTATAAAAAATTAGAAAGGAATCCAATTGGACAGGAAATAAATTAAGGAAAACAATGATAACCAATTTTTTTACATATAAAAAAATTCCTACTAAGATAAAACACCAAGTTCTAGTGAATACCTTTAAGGCTTCGCTTGGGACTGCCAATAATATTGTTAAAAACCAGGGTATTAAAAATTTTGTCTGTATTGATCTTTATGCTGGTCAAGGGATATTTACACTTGATAATGATCTTAAAAGTAAAAATTTGTTGGAATTAATAGAAGATAAAGATAAATATGGTACTCCTGCCTATTTTCTTGATATTATAGAGGGTTTTTTTAGTCAAAGTAAAGTTCCTTGTTATTTTGAAAAAATTATTTTTTGTGCTTGTGAAAAAAATGAGCAGTATCGTGATAATCTTAAAAAGATTATGAAAATATTTCATGATAAAATCGAAACTAAACGAAAATCTTGTGAGTTTGAACGTTATATTTTTGGAGAATGGGAACTATACAAAGAAGAAATTAAGAAAATACTTGATACAACGAAATACGGATTTATTTTTATAGACCCTTTTAATATTGAAATTTCTTTGAATGACTTAAATGATCTGCTTGAAAATAAAGCAAATTATCTTGACCTTCTTTTTTTTGTAAATTTTGGTCACATAAGACGAGCAATCGGAAGAGGGAGGGAATCTGATCATGACCGCATAATTCGTTTTTTGGAATTAAAATCTGAGGAATTGCAACAACTTAGGGAAAAACAAGGTAGAGAATTTGAGATAACTGTCTCAAAGATAATTAAGGAAAGGCTTATAAATATTAAAGGCAAAAGTGCCTTTGCTATTTGTGTAACTCTCCCTTTACAAATTAAAGATAAAGTGGTTAACCAAAATTATTTTGGACTTGTTCTTGTAACTGGTGCCTCGTCAGTAGCTAATAGCTTTATTAAGGCATTTGTGACCTCTATATTCCAAAATTTTGGTATTCCTAAAATGAATCTTAGTTTTAGGCCTCTTAAGTTAGAAATTACCACACTTTTAAAAGCTACTCCTTCAAAATTAACCCTTTATGAACTAACCCAAAAGATTTGGGATAGACTTTGGTCTTTTACTGATATCGAAAATTTATTTGATTATGAAAATATTCCTACTATAGAAAATATTATACACTGTATAAACCAACTTTTCGATGAAAAAAAATGTAAGATAGCCGCCCCAGATCATTGCCTAACTAAAACCGGAAAATTAAAACGGCATATTCCCAAAATTGCAGATTTTTACAATATTCAGTTATGCAGAAAATAAAGCCTTTTGATTTATCTTGTTAACCTTTTTAAAAGGTGGCAGTTGTAGATACTCAACCCCATCCAGTAATCTACCACTCTCTTTCTTGTTTTTGCCCCCCCATTGCTTAAAAAAGAATGCTACTCCATATCTCTCACAAAGATTTTTAATTTTTTTGACCCAATCTTTTTTTATAGGTCTTGCATGTGGCCCACTTTCACCTCCGACAATTACCCAGTTTATATGTCCAGTCTTTAAATAGTCCTCAAGCCCTCTCACTTCTTCAAGAAGAGGTTCCAAAGACAAAAATTTTATAGAAGATGTTGGCACTTCTAAAAGGTCGTCAATTCTATACAAATAGGAAGAAGTTTCAACCGTGACCCCTATCCAAATATTAGGAGTCCAAGAAAGTAAAGGAGCAAGTTCTTTTAGTCTCTTACTTCTTTTAGTTAATACTTGGAAGATGTGCCAATAAGCTTTATTCATAGTTTGGAAAATTTTCTGAATAAAAGAAAAAGGAATATCCTCATGGAAAAGGTCTGACATAGAATTTACAAATATTAATTTGGATTCTTTCCAAAAAAGAGGTTTATTTATTTCATCATAGTGCAAAGTTAGTTTAAAACCGTTTTTATATTTTGGGTTTCCTGCAGCTTGAAGTCTAAGAGCTATTCTTTCAGCATAACAGTTCTTACAACCTAGGGATATCTTAGAACAGCCAGTAGTAGGATTCCAAGTTGCTTCTGTCCATTCAATTAAACTTTTAAAAGCCATTTTTTTCTTCTCTTAAGTTAACCTTTTCTTTACTAATCTTAGCCTTTACAGGGCTATAAAAAATTTTAGTACAAAAAAGTCGGAAAGTCAAAAAAAAATTTCATAGAAAATCTACAAAAATTTTCAAAAAGATACAATTTAATCAAATAATTGACTTTATTTTTATATAAAATGAGAAAACACCTCCTAGAGTAACCCATTCTGAAGGATAAAAAAAACAAGGGCAGGAGGTGAAACATGGCTAATTCTTATTTAATTCAACACATTTAAAGTTGAAAGTTGTTAAATAGTGGAAACAGTTATATATTATATCTCTTCGTCTGCGTACTCTATAGTCGTCTTCCTGCTTGCAAGAGCTTACTTATCTTGTAAAAACTTACAGGGGCAAAAGAAGATTTAGGGAGGAAGATCATTCGAAAGAGGAGGAAGACTTCTTTTTAGGCTATCCTGTTATTTAACTTTTTCAAGGTTTTGCTTGTTAAGAAAATAAGTGCATAAACTATTTTCAAAGCATTTTTTATCGCAAGGTATACCTACACATACACTATACTTATCATACCACACTTCAAATTTGTCATTATCTATTTCAACATAAATTTCCAAATTTCCTGACTCTTCTTTATATTCCATTTTTGCTTTTTTATCCACAACTTTTTTCAATAACTTATGTAGTATCGTTCTTTCATCAGCAATAGATAACTCCCAACCTCCCTGATTAGGGGGACAACCTCCCCACATAGGTCTTTTACACGTATCACAAGGTTTATTTATAGTTCCAGTAAGTTTGCAGCATACACAGTTTACTCCATGATAGCAAAAGTAGAATTTCTTATTCTTTTTAACTATTTGAAAAATACGAAGATAGTTATTAACTTTTTCTTTAATTGTTAATTTTTGTAATTTTGTTTTGGTCATATTTCCCTCCATTAAATTTGATTTCAAAATGCTTAGACCATTTTGTTATTTAACTTCTTTCCAGGACTTTCCTACTTTTACCTCTATCTTTAGGTTTGTTTTCAAGTTTTCAAGAATTTCGGGTGTTTTTCTTAAGCCAAGCTCTAGGAGAGTATCTTTTAACGTTAGAGTTTTCTCCTTTGCACTGTGTATTATTTTTTCAATTTCGTTAGGATCATTGGTTTCGCAGATTATACTGTCATGGATTGCTCCAAGTACCTTTATTTTGTATTTTCTTCTCAGTATTTCGCAAGTTACTATGTTTATATCAGAGGCAAAACCCTGTATTGGGGTGTTTTGTGCTTGTCTTAAGATAGTGCGGTCGTTTTTTTCGCTTGATCCTGGAGGAAACCATCTTGGCCTTCCGGTTGGAACAAGAATAACACCGCAATTAAGAGCCTCACTGTGTCTTTTGTCTATCCAGTTTTTCGTCTCAGGATGTGTTTCAAAGAATGTTTTTACTATCTTTTCTGCTTCCTCAACAGGTATCTTTTCCCTTTTGGCAAGTCCTTCTTCACTGGCACCATAAATTACGCCAAAGGTTACTCTTTTTGCATTCTGTCTGAGTCTTGCTATATCAGGATTTGTGTCTTTCTCTTTAACTATCTTTTCGTAGGGAACATTATATACACAACTTGCATTATAGCTATGCATGTCAAGACCACTGTTTATGGCAGATATTAGTCTTTGATCGTTTGACAACTCTGCAAGAACTGCCATTTCAATCTGGCTGTAATCAGCCATAACAAGATAGTTCTCTTTTTCGGGAATAAAAACTTCCCTGAAGTCGATAAGGATAACAGTTTCTTTTCCGCAAAGTGGACATTTTTCTTCATTGTCAAAAGGAACTACGTAGCAGGAAGGACAACTCTTAAAAGGTTCTCTTGGAACTTGCTGAATGTTAGGATCCATGCAAGACAACCTACCTGAAACAGTTTTTGTTACGTTGTAAAAAGGATGAATTCTACCAGTAAAAGAATTATAGTAAAACGGAAATTTTTCAACGTACCTTTTAAGTAAACCTTCGTATTTGTAAATTGAATGGACAAAAAGAACAGTCTTTTTTAGTTTTTCGTTTGAAGTATTCCTGTAAATCTCTTTCAGAGCTACTTCAGCTACTGATTTTTCCCCTTTTGGAGTAAGAATTGGTTCGTATTCATATAGCTCATACAGTACCTCTCTAAAGTTATCGTCCCTTACGTTTGATACTCCTATAAGGTCCTTAACTTTTTCTTTCAGTCTGGTTGTAATGTCGTTTATTTTTTCCGCAAGACTTTTACATTTATCAATGTCAATTTTTATCCCATTTAGGTGAGAATAGGTGGTAAAGGGGATAACGATCTTTTCAAGAAATTCCTCAGCTGAAGAAATGGCTTTTGGAAGACTTACCTCTTTATAGCTGTTACTCAGCTTAATATCTTTGTTTTCGTATATCTTCTTTTTCTCAAGATAGAAGATAAGAAGTGTTTTTGCAGAATCTTCAGCATTATATCTAGCAAAGTTTTTCAAGGATAAACTTCCATAAAGTTTACTTTCTTTTTTACCAACAAAGCCGTCGATTCTTTCAATAACTGGAAGAAGATATCTTTTTTCTAGTTCTTCCAGACTTTGTGAGGTATT